>CAIQJD010000915.1 GCA_903872005.1 uncultured bacterium
CCAGCGCGGTCCCGCCGGCGGCAACCCCGACGCCCGCCGGCCCTGTCCGGCCCTCTCCGACGGCCAATGCGGCCGCCCAACAGCCATCCCCGGCGGCCAGTCCGGCCGCCCAGCAGCCATCGCCGACCGCCGGCCAACCGACCCAGCGCCCGCCGGCGCAGCCCACGCCTACGCCGCCGGCGGCCAGACCGCCAGCCACACACCCGGCCACGGCCGTCGCAGCCGTGACGGGCGCTCCCTTGCCCGTCATCACGCCGCAACCCGACGTTTCTTCAGCCCGTTCGGAGCGGCCCACGATCTCGGAGATCGTGAATCAGGGGAAGCTCCCAAGCTGGCTGTTCCTCGGCCTGCTGGCGATTCTGGTCTTCCTGGCCGGCGTGGCAACCATCGTGATCCTGGTGGGGCTGTTCGCGTGGTATCGCCGGGCCTCCGGCGGGTGAGCCGGCTCAGGCCAGAGTCTCCCCCTCGTCCGAGTCCATCTCCAGCATTTCGCCGGTGACCATGAAGATCACGCGCTCGCAGACGTTGGTGACCCTGTCGCTGACGCGTTCCAGGTTGTGCGCGATCCAGAGGAGATGATTGGCCTGATCCATCACACGCGGGTCGGACAGGATGGTCGCCATCAGCTCGCGGTAGACCCGATTGTACAACCCGTCTACGAAGTCGTCCTCGCGCGGGATGGCGCGGGCCGCCACGACGTCGCGCTGGGTGAAGGCGTCCAGGGAGCGGCGCAGCGAGGCGCACGCGGCGGCGCACATCAACGGAATGTCCACCAAGGGTTTGAGGAGCGGAGCGCCGGCGATCCGCAGGCTGATGCGCGAGATGCCCTTAGCATAGTCGCCGATGCGCTCCAACTCGGTAACAATCTCCAGGACGGCCGCCAGGGTACGCACATCGCCGGCCATGGGCTGCTGGGTGGCGATCAGCGCCAGCGTGTCCGCCTCGATGGCGAAGCGCTTCTCGTTGATAATGCGGTCGCCGGCGATGATCTGGCGCGCCAGGTCAAGGTCGCGGCGCTGCAGACCTTCCACGGCATCGGTCAGAGCGCGCTCCACCATGCTGCCCAGCGCCAATACATCATCTTGCAGACTCTTCAACTCGCGCTCAAAACTCTGTCGTGGCATCGTTACCTCGCGTTTCTCCCCGCTCCCAATGTTCCAGATAATCGAAAACTTGCTTGCGAATGTCGTCGCGCGCGCGGCGAAAGGCAGCCCGATGTTCGGCCAGGCTGGCGGTCTGCGCCGCCGCCGGGTCGGGGAATCCAATATGCGCGTGCGCGCCGCGTCCCAGCCACACCGCGCACGCCTCGCGCGCGTCGTCGCACAGGGTGATGACCAGATCGAACTCCGCGCGCTGGGACTCTTTGGTGGACTTGGAACGCGCGCCCGATATGTCTATATCCAGCTCGCTCATGGCGGCGATGGCGAGGGCATGGACGAAGCCGGCGGGTTGCGAGCCGGCCGAGCAGACTTCCCACCGGTCGCCCAGGAAATGATTGACCAACGCCTCGGCCATCTGGCTGCGCGCCGAATTGCCGGTGCAGAGGAACAACACGCGATGTCTCTTGTTAGTGCTCATCCGAACCTTCCTGTGATATAGTCTTCGGTGCGTTTGTCCTGGGGATTGGTGAAGATCTGGCGCGTCGGGCCAAATTCGACCAGCGAGCCGGCGCGTTCGGCGTTCATCAAGAAGAAGGCGGTGTAGTCGGAAGCGCGCGCCGCCTGTTGCATGTTGTGGGTCACGATGACAATCGTATACTTCTCTTTGAGCGCCTGGATCAACTCCTCGATACGCAGGGTGGCGATAGGGTCCAGGGCCGAGGCCGGCTCGTCCATCAGGATGATCTCCGGCCGGATGGCAATGGCCCTGGCGATGCAGAGGCGCTGCTGCTGGCCCCCCGAAAGGGCCAGGGCGCTCTGTGGCAGCTTGTCCTTCACCTCATCCCACAAGAAAGCCTGGCGCAGCGAGAACTCCACCAGGGCGTCCATATCGCCGCGTCCGCCGCGGAAGCCGTTGATGCGCGCCCCCCAGGCGATATTTTCATAGATGCTCTTGGGGAAAGGGTTGGGCTTCTGGAAGACCATGCCGATGCGCCGGCGCACCTCCACCGGGTCCACGTCTCGGGCGTAGATGTCCTGGCCGCGGAAATAGACGCTTCCCTCCAGACGGGCGCTGGGGATCAGGTCATTCATGCGGTTGAAGGCGCGCAAGACGGTGCTTTTGCCGCAGCCCGACGGGCCAATCAGCGCAGTGATGCGATGCCGGCGCACTTTCAGGTGGACCTCTTGAATGGCGCGGAAGGCGCCATAGTAGATATGGACGCCCTGGGCCTCGATGATGTAGTCGGCGTCTGCGGCCGGCGTGTCGGGGTGATCCGGAGAGACTTTGATATTCATGCCATTATCCTACTGGCGCGGTTACGCAGCCATACGGCGCTGGCGTTCAGCGCCAGCAATAAGACCAGCAATACCAGGATGGCCGCGGCGGCGATGTTGCGAAACGCCGGCTGCGGGCGCGCCGTCCACTGGTAAATCTGGATCGGCAAGGTGGTGAACTTGGCGAAGGGGCCGTTGGGGTCCACGACAATGAAGGTGGACGCTCCGATCACGACCAGGGGCGCGGTCTCGCCGATGGCGCGGGAGATCGCCAGGATCGCGCCGGTCAAGATGCCAGGCAGGGCGTTGGGCAAGACGTGATGCCAGACGGTCTGCCACCTGGTTGCGCCCAGGCCATAGCTGGCGTTGCGTAGCGAGCGCGGCACGGCGCGGATGGCCTCCTGGCCGTTGATGATGATGACCGGCAGGATCAACAACGCCAGGGTCAGGCCGGCCGACAGGATAGTGCGCCCGTTAGCCGTCGTCGGGGCGGTCGCGCCGAAGAGCGTCCCACTGGTGAGACCCTCCAGGGCGCGCACGAAGATCGCCAGGCCCAACATGCCGTAGATGATGGACGGCACGCCGGCGAGATTGCTGATATTGGTCTGGATGATGCGGTTGATGGCGTTGTCCCGGGCGTACTCTTCCAGATAGATGGCTGCCCCGACGCCCAGGGGGAACGCGATCAAGATGGTGAGCGCGATGGTCCAGAGCGAGCCAAGCAGCGCGGTGCGGACGCCGGCCAGCTCCGGCTTGCTCGCTTGCGGGCTACGCAAGAAGCTGAGATTGACCCAGGAGCGAAATTCCAGCCGGGCGTCAGGATACTTCTCTTGCGTCTGGGCCGCGATGGTCGCCCGTTGGAAGAGCGATTCCGTCAAAGTCCAGCTATCCACGATCTCCGGCTGGACGACGCGCTCCAACACCAGGGCATAGATCTCTGCGCGGCTGCGTTGGGCCAGGGGTTGCTCGCTCTCCAG
>CAIQJD010000916.1 GCA_903872005.1 uncultured bacterium
GGCAGGAGACCACCTCGCAGTTCCTCACCCTGCTGATGCACCGGCTCACCAGGGAACCCACCGTCCTCACCGGACTGTCCACAGGGGACGTCGCGGTGGACGACGTGGTCGAGGAGGGGCTGCGGCTGGTCCCGCCGATCGAGACCTGGCACACGGCGCGCGGTCTGAGCCGAGCCAGCGAGGCGGGGAATGTGCTGGCCGGCTTGCAAGCGCGCGGCTATGCGGAAGGCGACATTGCCAAGATTATGGGCGGCAACTGGCTGCGGGTCTTCCGGCAAGTGTGGGGGAAGTAGCGGTCAGCAAGTCGTCTAACTCGATGTGGGTACCGGAGGGCGCGTCATGAAGGCATATCGCAGGTTGCGACTGGATGAGGGTGAGGCGATGCCGGCGCAGCGCGCCTATTACCCGCCTCTGCCGAGCTATTATCGCGACGTGGAGTTTCAGACCCTCTTTTTCCGCACCGATCCGGCGGTGGTGTATGAGCATCTGCCGGAGCCGTTGGAGCCGGACCCCGAAGGCATCGCGGTGATGATGGGCATACGCGTGCCGTACTGTTCGGCGTATGGCCCGTTCAACGAGGTCGAGTTTTCGGTGCGCTGCTCGTATCAGGGGCAGATGGGTTTCTATGACATCATCCTGTTCCACGATAATCCGCGCGCCATTTGCGCCGGCCGCGAGCGCTGGGGCGTGCCGAAGACCTACGCGCAGGTGGATATGGAGATGCGCGGCAACTTGTTTTGCACGGCGGTGACGCAAGAGGGGAAACAGGTGGTCGCGCTGACTTCGACGATGCGCGCGCCGGCGTCTCCGGCTGAGATGATCTCCCTGTATCCCTGGTTCGACCTCAAGTTGATCCCGCGCGCCGATGGGCCGGGCGCGGCGATCAAGCAGCTCTTGAAGTCGGGGCTGGGTGATTGGGAGAGCAAGCTGCTGATGAAGGGGGACGGCATGGTGACGCTGGGCAGCACGGCGAACTGCGACCTGGCGGCCTTCGGGCCGGCCGAGATCATCGGGACGTTCTACGAGGTCGCCAGCTATACCGAGGTATACGCCGAGATCCTGTACGACTATCTCAAGGGGGATGAGCCGGCGGGCGCGTGACGGCGCTGGTTCTGGGGGGTAAGATGCCGAAGGGGTACACGGGGAAGATCCTGCGGGTGAATTTGAGCAGCGGCGAGACCAGCGTGACGCAGTACGATGAGGCGTGGTATCGCACGTACCTGGGCGGATGGAATTTGGTCGCGTACGTGCTGCTTACCGAGACGCCGGCGGCGTGCGATCCGCTCGGCCCGCTGAACAAGCTGGTCATCGCGCCGGGGATCATGACCGGCGCGCCGATTGCGGGATCGGGTCGCAACGCGGTGGGAGCCAAGTCGCCGCTGACTGGCGGATTCGGCGAGGCGGATGTGGGGGGCTTCTTTGGGGCAGAGTTGCGGCACGCCGGCTGGGATGGCGTGATCGTCGAAGGAGTCGCGGATAAGCCGGTCTATCTGTGGATCAAGGACGAGCAGGTCGAGATCCGCGATGCCGGCGGCATCTGGGGCACGAAGACGGACGATGCGGAGCGGCTGATCCGCCAGGAATTGGGCGATGAGCGCATCCGCGTGTGCCAGATTGGGCCGGCCGGCGAGCGGCTGGTTTTGCAGTCGTGTATCTTGAACGATGTGACCCACGCGGCCGGCCGGTGTGGGTTGGGCGCGGTGATGGGGTCGAAGAAGCTGCGGGCCATTGCGTGTCGCGGCACGGGGAAGCTGGAACTGGCTGACCCGGAGACGCTACGCACCTGGGCGCGCTGGCAGGCGGATCAGGTGCAGGTCGAGGGGAGCATGGCGCGCATCCTGCACGATCATGGCACGGATGGCTTCTTGATGCCGTTGCAGGCGGCCGGCGGGTTGCCGACGCGCAACTTCCAGCAGGGGGTCTTCGAGGGCGCCGAGAAGATCGAGGGGCTGCACATGAGCGACACGATCTTGCGGAGCGGCGGGACGTGCTACGCGTGCCCGGTGCGCTGCAAGCGGGTCGTGGAGACGCAGGACGAATGGCGGGTGGATGCGCGTTATGGCGGGCCGGAGTACGAGACGACGGCGGCTTTCGGGTCGCTGTGCGGCGTGGACAATCTGCCGGCGATCTCCAAGGCGAACGAGTTGTGCAATGCGTATGGCCTGGATACGATTGCGACCGGCGTGACGATTGCCTGGGCGATGGAGTGCTTTGAGCGCGGGCTGCTGACGCCGGCGGATACGGGGGGCGTCGCGCTGCGCTTCGGCGACGCCGGCGCAATGGTGCAGATGACCGAAGCCATCGCGCTGCGCCAGGGCTTCGGCGACGTGCTGGCGCAGGGGGCCTATCGGGCGGCCGAGCAGGTGGGGCGCGGGACGCTGCAGTACGTCGTACATGCCAAGAAGCAGGAAGTCCCGATGCATGATCCGCGCACCAAGAATTCGTTGAATATCGGCTATGCCATTTCGCCGACTGGCGCGGATCATGTGCATAACTGCGCCGACGATGCCTTCCAGACGCCGGATGGGATCGCCGGCTTGCACTGCCTGGGCGTGCATGAGCCGATGGGGTTCACGGACCTGTCGCCGGCGAAAATCCGCATGTTCAAGCGTTTCAGCAATCACGCCTACTTCTGGAATGTGGACGGGCTGTGCGCCAATATGAGCTTCGATCTGCCGACCGTGGCGCGCATCATCGGCGCGGCCACGGGCTGGGATTTCTCGGTATTCGAGATGCAGGAGATCGGCGAGCGGGCGCTGGCGATGGCGCGGGTCTACAACTATCGCTGCGGATTGCGTGCGAAGGATGACGTCGCGCCGGCGCGCTTCTCGGAGCCGATGCAGAACGGGCCGGTGGCGGGGACGTATTTGGAGCCGGCGGTGATGGCGCAGGCGCTAGGCATGTATTATGACATGATGGGCTGGGATCACGAGACGGGCGCGCCGATGGCGTGGAAATTGCACGAGCTGGGGTTGAGCTGGCTGGTAGCATAGGGGAGGCGGTATGCAGCAACGCGTTTTGGGACGGACGGGCGAGTCGCTTTCCGTGGTGGGATTTGGCGGCATCGTCGTGATGCGCGAGACGGACGCCGGCGCGAGCCGGCTGGTGGCTGAGGCCGTGGACCACGGCGTGACCTACTTTGACGTGGCGCCCAGCTACGGGGACGCGCAGGCGCGTCTGGGGCCGGCGCTGAAACCGTATCGCCAGGGCGTGTTTCTGGCATGCAAGACGACAGAGCGGAGCCGCGAGGGGGCCAGGGCGCAACTGGAAGAATCGCTGCGCCTGTTGGAGACGGATCACGTTGATCTGTATCAGTTCCATGCGGTGAAGACGCTGGAAGAGGTGGAGCAAATCTGTGGGCCGGCCGGCGCGCTGGAGACTTTTCTGGCGGCGCAACGCGAGGGCAAGGCGCGCTTCATCGGTATGTCGGCGCATTCGGAAGAGGCCGGCATGGCGCTGTTGGAGCGGGTGAAGCTCGCCAGTGTGCTGTATCCGATCAACTGGGTGACGTGGAACCAGGGGCATTTCGGGGCGCGGCTGATGGCGAAGGCGTTGGAGAAGGGCGCCGGCATCCTGGCGCTGAAGTCATTGGCGCGGCGGGGGCTGGCCCAGGGCGAGGCGCGGCCGGCGGGGAAGTGCTGGTATGCGCCGGCGGAGAGCGCCGAAGAGGCAGCCCTGGCGCTGCGCTTCACGCTGAGCCGGCCGGTGACGGCGGCGGTCTGTCCGGGGGAGGCGTATCTGCTGCGCTGGGCGATTCAGGCGGCGGAGAAGCTCACGCCGCTCTCGGCGGACGAGGAGGCGCAACTGCGGGAGCAGAGCGCCGGCTTGAAGCCGCTCTTCCCGTTGTGAGCGCCCAGCGGCCGGCCATGGATGAGGAGTTCGACAACGAATTCGCGCAGCAGATGGCCGCGCTGGAGTCCTATAACAAGCACCTCTATCGGCCGAATACGTATTTACATAAGTGGTGGGCGCGGCGCTGCGGGAGTACCTTCCGGCTGATCCTGAAAGGACTGGTAGAAGAGGCGGCGGCGCGCGACTACTATGCGCCGGGAGGGCTTGAGGGGCGTGTGATCCTCGACCCGATGATGGGTGGGGGGACGACGCTGCACGAGGCGATCCGGCTGGGAGCCGGCGTCATCGGGGCCGATATTGACCCGATCCCGGTGTTGCAGGCGCGGGCCTCGCTGTCTGAGTCGCCGCTGGCGGGGCTGGAAGCGGCCTTCGAGGGACTGTGGCAGGGCTTGCGGGGAGTAGGGCGCGACGCGTATCGCACGGCGTGCCCGACATGTGGGCGCGAGACGGAGCTGCAATTTGTGCTGTACGGGCAGCGACGGGCCTGCGCGTGCGGGCCGGCGCTGTTCCTGGACTCGACGATCTTGCGCCACGCCGGCGACGGGACGCCGACGCGCATCTGCCCGATCTGTCATGCGGTCTACCAGGGCGAGGCGCATGCCTGCGCCGGGCCGGCCGGCCGGCCGCCTGTTCGGGAGAAGGAGACGACGACGTGCGGGGCGTGCGGCGCGCCCTATCGGGAGGACTATGGCGTCCCGTACTATGCGCGCTACATGCCGGCGGCTATCATGAGCCGGTGCCCGCAGCATGGCCCGATCCTGGGCGCGCCGGCCGAGGCGGACATGGCGCGGTTGCGGGAGTGCGACGCGCGGCGCGCCGGGCTGGATTTCGGGCCGGCGGAGGATTTCGCCGTGCGGCGGGGGCCAAAGTCGGGCGACCTGCTGCAGCATGGCATCAGGAGCTACCTGGATCTTTTCTCCAGCCGGCAACTGCTGTATCTGCATGGGGCGATGCGGGCGCTGCCGGCGCTGGAGCCGCTGACGCGGCTGAATCTGGCGCTGCTGGTCTCGACCTCGCTGGAGTTCAATTCCATGCTGTGCGGCTACAAGGGAGGGGATCCGCGCCGGCCGGGGGCGATCCGGCATACGTTCTCGCATCACGCCTATTCGTTCCCATATACGGCGCTGGAGAACAACCCCTTGTATCCGGCGCAGACGAGCGGGACGTTGCGGAACCTGTTCGAGGATCGCATCGGGCGCGGCCGGCGCTGGGCGGCGCGGCCGGTCGAGCGCCGGGTGCAGGATGGCAAGGCGGAGCGGGTGGCTATCGTTGGCGAGGTGGATGCCGGCGTCGAGGTATATGAGCCGGCGGCGCTGCGCGCCGGGCCGCGGCGCTTCTTGTTGTTACAGGGTTCGTCGGCGAAGCTGGGGCTGGAAGCCGGCAGCGTGGATTTCGTGGTGACGGACCCGCCATATTCGGATAGCGTGCAGTACGGCGACCTGGCGGCGTTCTTCCGGGTGTGGCTGCGCCGGCTCATCCCCGAGGCGGCGGATTGGGAGTATGATCTGGCCGAGGCGGCCGTGGACGCGCAGGCCGATGGGCAAGGGCAGTATGCAACCGTGTTGGGCGCGATCTTCGCGGAGTGCCGGCGGGTGCTGCGGAAGGATCACGGCCGGCTGATCTTCACGTTCCATCATTGGAACCCGAAGGCGTGGGCGGCGCTGACGCTGGCGCTGCGCCGGGCGCAATTCCGACTGGTCAACCGCTACGCGGTGCATGCGGAGAACCCGGCATCGGTGCATATCAGCAATCTGCGGGCCTTGACGCATGATGCGATCCTGGTGCTGGCGCCGGCCGAGTGTGGCGCGGGGCGGGCGTGGGCCAGGCCGGCGGCCGTGGATGGGAGCGATAGCCGGGCGTTCTGTGAGGATTGCGCCGGCGCGCTGGGGTGGATGTTGGATTCGGCGCTGAGTGACGCCGAAGTGGAAAGGTCGTGGCGGGCCTTGTTGAAAGGCGGAAAGGAAGACAGCAATTTACTATGAAGACAGAAACCTGGAAGCCGCAACTTTCGATGATGACGCCGGGCATGATCGAGCAGCTTCATGCCGCGGCGACGACGATCCTGGAGCGCACCGGCCTGAATGTGCATCATGCCGGGATGCGGGCCAAGCTGGCGGCGGCCGGCGCGCTGCTGGATGAAGCGCCGCGCGTGCGGATCCCGCGCCGGCTGGTGGACGATGCGCTCAAGACGGCGCGCAAGAATATTGTGATCTATGACCGGTTGGGGCAGCCGGTGATGCCGTTTGGGCCGCACCGGATCTACTTCGGCACTGGCTCTGATCTGGTCTTCACGCGGGACCTGGAGAGCGGCGAGCGACGCGTTTCGACGCTGGAAGATTGCGGCTGCGCCGCCCTGTTGTGCGACGCGCTGCCAGAGATGGACTTCGTGATGTCCATGTCGCTGCCGCGCGAAGTACCGGCCGAAGATATCGAGCCGCAGCAGTACTATGCGATGGTCGCCAATACGGTGAAGCCGGTGATCATGACCAGCTATTCGGGGCTGGATGTGTTCGAGCGGATGCACGGGATGGCGACGGCCATCGCCGGCGGGGATGCGGCTTTCCGGCAGCGCCCGAACTACATTATGTACGGGCAGTTCGTGTCGCCGTTGCAGCACGATCCGCTGGCGATTGACCGGCTGATCTTTTGCGCCGACCACGAAATCCCGCTCATCTATATCCCGACGATCATGCCGGGGGCGAGCGGGCCGATCACGCTGCCGGGTTCGCTGGCGCTGGCCGTGGCGGAGTCGTTGGCCGGCCTGGTGATGCAGCAGACGCAGCACGCCGGCGCGCCCTTCATCTTCGGCGCGTGTGTCAGCCAATTGGACATGCGGACGATGCTCTTCCCGTATGGGTCGCCGGAATGGCGCATCAACGATCTGGTGATGGCGGAGCTGTCGCGCTATTACGGGCTGCCGGTTTTTGGCACCGGCGGGACGACGGATAGCAAGGTTCCCGACGCGCAGGCCGGCGGGGAGTATATGGGTGGGTTGTTGGCGGCGGCGCTGGCCGGCACGAACCTGATTCACGATGTGGGCTATCTCGATTCGGGGCTGACGGGCAGCCTGGAGAGCATTGTGCTGGGCGCGGAGCAGGTGCGCTGGGTGAAGCGTTTCCTGGCCGGCATGGATGTTTCCGCAGAAGCCTGGGGCCTGGAGGCGATTGATGAGGTGGGGCCGGGGAAGCAGTTCCTGGATCACGCGCATACGCTGCGGCACCTGCGGCGGTCGCTCTGGTCGCCCTACGTGACGGATCGCGATGGTTATGATGCCTGGATCGCCGGCGGCGGCAAGGGCTACGCGGCACGCGCCCGCAAGCTGGCGCGGCAGTTGATCGCGACGCATCAGCCGGCGGCGCTGGATGGCGCGTTGGATGGGACGTTGCGCGAACTCTGTGGCCTGAAAGGGTAAAGTGAGGAGGAGATAACATGGGATACGACATCGAGAAAGTACTGGCGAATTGCCGGCA
>CAIQJD010000917.1 GCA_903872005.1 uncultured bacterium
CGCCGGCAATCTCCTCCAGCTTGAACTTGACGTCGAGCCGGCGCGCCAGCCAGCCGGGCTTCAGCTTGGGGTCGCGGGATACCTTCTCGTGTTCCAGGTCTACAAAGCAAATCATACGCCTTGCGTCTCCTCAAAGATTTGGGCGGCCTGCGCCGGCGTGTCGGTCTGCACGATCAGACAGAGGCCACGCGGCGATAGGGCGGCAGTCAGGGCGCGCAGCTCGCCGGCGTCGCGCACGCCGAAGAGGATCAGCGGCCGGCGCGCTGCCTGCAACTGGCGGAACAGGGGGATCAATGCCTCGCTGTCTGGCCCGGTGGGGTCCAGGGTCACTTCGATGGCCCAGCCGGCCGGCAAGGCCAACAGGTCCGGGATATTGTGCCGCGAGACCGAATGGCGATGCATGAAGCCATAGGGAAAGGCGGCCGCGATGCGCTGGTCGGCCGGCAGCAGGCAGCGGCGGAAGGTGGCCGGCGAGAGGAACGTGGTGGAGTCCTCGGAGGTGTAGGCGCACGGCCCCGGCGACCAGAGATAGCGGGCGTTGTTGACATAGCCGCCATGAAAGGGCGGGATGCGCCGGCTCACGGCTGTCGCCACGACGCGCCAGGCGTCGGCGCAGCGTTCGGCCAGGCGTAGCATGGCGTCGGGGTGATCGTGGAATTCGATGCAGGCGCGCGCCGTGCCCAGGGACGCGGTGAGGAGATCGGCCGGCCCGCGCAGGAAGGGCGGCGCGACCGGCAGGCGCTCTCCGAACTGTGCGGCGACAGCGGCCATGCACGCGCCCAGGGCGTCCAGCCAGTCCTGGCGCAGGGTCAGGTTCAGCGCCTCCAAAGGTTCGTCCTCGGCCAGGAGGGGATGGGGCCAGAAGAGGCCGGCCTGCACCTGCACCGGCAGGCCCAGGCAGGCTTCCATCCAGGGCATGCCGTAGAGGACTGAGATGGGGACGCAGAAGTCCGTCTCGACCTGCGCCGTCTCGCTCTGGACGCGCGCCAGGTAGTCGAAGAAGGCTGCCGGCCGGGCGAAATGCGCCGGCGTGAGGAAGTCGCCTTCCTGGGCGACATCGTAGATGATGGGATAGGTGTAGCCGCCGGCGTAAGCGCCCAGGAGCGGCCGGTCGGTCGCCTCCAGGCTCCAGAAGGCGCGGTGGCGGGCGAGTTTGGACGCGACGGATGCGGGTGGGGTGTTATTCATTCTTTGGTGACCAATGGCAACCAGACTGGGATGGGCGCCGCCGGCCGGGTGGCGGTAGGCGTCGGCGTGCGCGTGATGGTAGGCGTGGCGGTGCGGGTGGGCGTGCGCGAAGGCGTATGGGTGCGGGTCGGCGTCGCCGTGCGGGTCAGCGTGGCTGTGCGCGTGGCCGTTGCGGTGCGCGTCGGCGTGCGCGTGATGGTGGGCGTCGGCGTAATGGTGGGGGTGGAGGTCGGTTGCCCGGCCCGCCATTGTTCGCTGGCCTCAGATTGCAGCGGATGGGTGAAGTAGTCGTAGTAAGTCGCGCCGACGTTGGGCTGCCGGGCCGGCAGAATGTAGTGCGTCACATTCAGGTAGACGTACTTGATGGGATTCGTGACGGTCAGCCCCATCTCGCCGTAGGATTTCTTGTCGCCGGTGTCGCCAGGATCGGGCGTGGCGTTGTCCCGGTAGTAGGTGGAGACGACGCCTTGCATGGGCGAGACATCGGCCAGGTGGATGACCGTGCCGGTCACGCCGCTGATCTGTTGCCAGAGGCTCGCCGGCGTGGCGGCCACGCCATCCGGGACGCCATCCACAGGGACCCCGGCCGGCGTATTGGCGTCATAATAGACGCCGCCTACGAAGTTCGAGTTGAAGTCGGCGCTGGCGCGCGCCCACTGGAAGGGGAGCGGCGACCACGAGAAGTCCACCGTCACCAGGTCATTGAATTGCGAGCGATAGGCGATGGTCAAGATGCCCTGGCCCGACTCTTGATAGCCGGCGATGGCGCGCACGCGGCCGTCGAGGATCTTGGGCTGCGGCTCGTCAAGCTCCAACGCCTCTTCGGTGATGGCATCCTGGCCGGGCACTTTGAGACGAAACTTGGAGCGATCCAGGATATTGACGCCGCTGCCGTTGAGTTCCAGCCGGTTGCCGCCCAGGTATTGCCGGAAGAAGCCGAGGACGTAGATCGGCGTGGTGAAGACGCTGGTGGGATAATCGAAGGCGACATCGTCTTGGGTGACCGTATTGGTCAGGGTCGTGGAGCGATAGACATAGAGCCAGCCGGCTTTGGCGACGTTCAAGGGGTCTATGACGCGGATTTCGTAGCGTTGGTGGGTGCGCGCGTCGGCGTTTTCGATCCAGTCTTCAGGCGTGGCCTGGTCGCCGCAATCGGCGCCCATGACCACCAGCTCGTCCGCAGCATCGAGCCGGCCGTTATCTACCGCGATGTATGCGCCATTCTTCTTCTCGTCGAACTGCCAGGGGATCTGACGCCACGCGCCGCCGCTGTAGGCATAGACGAAGAGCTGGCTGAGAGGCGCGCCGGCAAAGGCCGGCAAACGCGCGCCGGCGACAATGACGGGATCAGCGTCGCGGTCGAGGGTGCGGGGAGCGGCAGGGGCGGCGGCCGTTGCCGGCAAAGGAAGCGCACAGCCGAGCGCGGCCAGCAAGGCTGCAACCAGCAGTCGTTGTTTCCAGTGACGCATCAGCGCCTCCATGCAAAACGGCAGATTGGTCGCGCCATCCGCGCCGGCGCGGCCGGCCGGTTGCCAAAACGCCCACAAGGGGCCAGGCTACGCGGATGCCCAACACATCTGTAACGGCCCCGCGCATCGCGCCCCTCGCCCACGTCCGCTTCTTAGTACTACTTTCCTATGGCCGGCGCACAGGTTTCGAGTACACTAAGAGTAACCTGACGCGCGCCCCGCGTCCGTTGGGAAAGGAGC
>CAIQJD010000918.1 GCA_903872005.1 uncultured bacterium
CGGCAGCCTGGCCGCGCTCAACTACGGCTGGCTCCTCATGCTCCTGCCCCAGGGCGTCTTTGCCCAGGCCGTAGCCACCGCCGTCTTCCCGACCCTCTCGGCCCAGGCGGCGCGCAACCAGATGGAAACCTTCTGCGCGACGGTCTCTTCCACGCTGCGGGCCATCCTCTTCCTGGCGATCCCGGCCAGCGTCGGCCTCATCATCTTGCGCCGGCCGCTGGTGGAAGTCCTCTTGCAGCGCGGCGCGTTCGACGCCGGCAGCACGACGGCCGTAGCCCTGGCCCTGGGCCTGTATGCCATAGGGCTGGCCGGCCACTGCGGCGTCGAAATCCTGGCCCGCGCCTTCTACGCGCTGCACGATACCGTGCGCCCGGTGGCCGTTGGGCTGGCCGGCATGGCATTGAATATCCTGCTCAGCCTCATCCTCGGCCGGCCGGCGGCACAGGGCGGCCTGGCCCATGGCGGCCTGGCCCTGGCGAACTCCATCGCCACCCTGCTGGAGTTCCTCGCCCTGGCCCTGTTGCTGGGGCGCAAGATCGGCGGCCTCCCCTGGGGCGAGATGGCCGGCTCGGTGGGGCGCACCGCGCTTGCCAGCCTGCTGATGGGCTTTGTGGTCTGGAGCGCGGTCTATTTCCTGGCCGGCTGGAGCGCCCTGGCGACAACGGTGATCGGCGTGGTGGGCGGCGGCGGCGTCTTCCTCCTGGCGGCGCTCCTGCTGCGCGCGCCAGAGCCGGCCAGCCTGTGGCGCACCCTGCGCCGGCGTTGAGCGCCCTGAAGGAGACGACAAAACTGGCCTCCGAGAGTGTACTCTCGGAGGCCAGTCCGTTTCCGGCGCTTGATGTTTCGGCGGCGCCGGCTATGGCGTCACAGACGTCACATTGACCTGATGGAACTCCACGTAAGCGGTACACTTGCCGTCCAGGCGCACCTGCATACTGGCCCCCAGGCCGTCCGGCGTGATGGTATACGTCCCCTGGTTGAAGGGGGCGAACTCCACCGCAAACTCGCCATATTCGGGCTTGGTGCCGGTCAGGCCGGTGGTCTGCCAGCTATTGGTCGAGACCTTCACCGACAGCCCCTTGCGCCCGATGACCGAGATGCGTAGCACGGAGCGGAATTCGTTGGTATCCTGGTTCGTGCAATCGCTCTGGGTCACGCGGCCAACCCACTGAACGGTGGGATAGGGCGGGACGGGCCAGGGCGTCGGATAGGGCAGCGGGCCGGGCATCGGCGAAGGATAGGGCAACGGGCCGGGCATGGGCGAAGGATAAGGCAACGGGCCTGGCATCGGCCCCGGCGACGGCTGGCCGGGAATGACCAGGGTCTGGCCGGCATAGATCAACGAGGCGTTAGCCAGGTTGTTGGCCTGCATGATCGCCCAGACGGTCGTGCCGTGCAGCATGGCGATGCGGGTGAGCGTGTCGCCATATTGCACCGTATAGTAAGCGCCGGCCGGATGCGGCGGCACCACGACGCCGGGGATCGCCAACACCTGACCGGGGTAGATGTGGTGCGGGTTGGTGATGCCGTTGGCGTTCATGATCGCGTTGGCCGTGGTGCCGAAGCGATAGGCGATGGCTTGCAGCGTATCGCCAGTCACCACCGTGTAGTAGGTCTTAATGTTCGCCGGCTGGGGCTGCGGTTGGGGCTGGGGCTGCGGTTGTCCGCCGGGGATGGTCAAGACCTGGCCGGCGTAGATGAAATTCGGGTTGGTCAGGCCATTGGCAGTCATCAACGCCTGGACGGTGACGCCGTAGCGGTTGGCGATGCTGCTCAGCGAATCGCCCCATTTCACCGTATAGGTGGTCCCGCCCAGGGGGCCGGGCATGGGGCCGGCCTGCGGGACCTGGAGCACCTGGCCGACATAGATGAAATTTGGATTGGTCAGGCCGTTGGCCTGCATGAGGGCGCTGACGGTACAGCCGTACTGGTTGGCGATGCTCCCCAGCGTTTCACCCCAACGCACCACATGGGTGGCATAGCCCTGACTGCTGGGCGCAGCCGCGGCCGGCATGAACGCCAGCGAGAATACGGCGAGCACGGCCAGAATTGTCAACACACGGCGCGCAAATCGGTTCATGGCCCAACCTCCTGAACGATGACGACTCCGATAACCTAACATAATACTACACCAAAACGCGGCCGCTGTCAAGGAGTACTTTCTGCCCGGTCGGGGCCGGCGAAGAGATTTAATGCAAATCTTCGCGCGGTGCGCCGGGTGTGTCGCGCATGGACAGTGGAGAAAGCTCACAACCCCACGTACGCAAATTGCTCCAGCGCGGTAGCTTCACCTCGGTCATAGACCTGACAGCCAAAGCGCCTGGCATTCAACGACCATTTCAACCGGACGATGGACAAACCCTTCAAGTGGACCTGAAAGGGCCAGGCTCTCTCAGCCTGACCATAGGCACACTTGCGCCAGGGTGTGCCTGGCTACCACCCGTCTGGAACTTGAAACACGCTTCCGCGTGGAACTTGTATGGGCCGGCGCACGCAATCTTTCGCCATCCAGGACGCTTCATAAAGAGGGCGCAGGTGAGAGGATTCTCCTCCCGCCTGCGCCCTCGACGCGTCTGTGCGGCCGCCTTTTACGGCGTGGCGTTACGCAGGATCATACCCATCCAGACTCGCGGCGTGAGCTGCTGCCCGGCCGTCGGCGTCGCCGTCGGCGTCAGCGTGGCCGTCGGGGCCACGGTCGCCGTGATGGTCCGCGTCGGCGTGGGCGTCGGGGTGAGCGTGCGTGTCGCGGTGCTGGTCGGCGTCGGCGTGATGCTGGGCGTGGCCGTCACCGTCGCCGTGGGCGCCAAGACCTTCACGTCAATCTGATAGCTCAGAGTGCAGCCGGCCAGGTTATGGTTATTCTGCCACACCTGAACGTAGTAGAGCGCCGTCTCGGTGCAGACGAAATCAATGCGCGACGCCGGCGCGTTGGTCGGATCATCGTCATTGAAGGCGATCTGATTGCCGAAGCGATCCAGCAGCGCCAGGATAGTGTCATTCTCCGCGCCATTCAGGTTGAAGGTGCGGATGCGATAGGTTTGGCCGGACAACCCTACGAACTTCATCGTATCCACATCGCCCGGCGCGTGGTGGCTGTGCGTCTGCGCCAGCCCGGTCGTTTCCACCAACTTGGCCAGACTGATCGTATCATCCGGCTCGTAGAAGTCGGGGCACGGCGTCGGCGTAGACGTGCCCGTCGGCGTCAGCGTCCCGGTCGGCGTGTGGCTGGGCGTCTGCGTCGGCGTATGGGTCAGGGTCGGCGTCGGCGTGAACGTGTAGGTCCGCGTCGGCGTCCAGGTCGGCGTATGGGTCAGGGTCGGCGTGGCAGTCCCGGTCGGCGTCAGCGTGACCGTGTGCGTCGGCGTGTAGGTATCCGTCGGCGTA
>CAIQJD010000919.1 GCA_903872005.1 uncultured bacterium
CCTTTGAAAAAGGTAAGTCCACATTGAAGACCGGTGCGGTCTTCTCTCCACATCGGGCGCTCAGATGCTTTAGCTACTCGTCAGACTGGTAACCGATCCCCTCCTTTCTCCCTTTGACGCGCCATCTGCGCTTGACGATCCGTCGTATGTATGCTGACATCGTCAGTATATCACGACATTCTCTGCCGGTCAACGAGACGAGAGTGCTGGGAGTGTTTCAATGTGTGGGTGAATTGTAGTCTAGTGCCTTGTGCACGTCCGACCGGGCGCCAGGATGCCCACAAGGGATTCTGTAGGTATACTCGTTGTTGGCACGATGTAGTAGCCGCGAAAGCGCGCCAGTGCCATAGATCGCACCACGAACGCTCAAAATGCGCCTTTTCCTACAGAATCACAAGGGGCTAGACTACGCCAACCCTCACCGTTCGCGCAGGCGCGGCTCTAGCGCATCGCGTAGCCCATCGCCCAGCAGGTTCAGTGCCAGGATCACCAGGAAGATGTTCGCGCCGGGCAGAATGGCATACCAGGAGGCCCGCATCAGATTCATGTAGCCGCTGTGCAGCAGAGAACCCCACGACGCGTGCGGTACCTGCACGCCCAGGCCCAGAAAGCCCAGCGCCGTTTCGACTTTGATAGCGACGGCGACGCTCAAAGACATGTCTACGATGATGGGCGACAGGCAGTTGGGCAAGATGGTGCGTAGCATGATGCGTTGGTCGCCGCTGCCCAGCGCCCGCGACGCCATCACGTAGTCGCGCTGGCGCTGCACCAGCACGGCCGAACGCGTGATGCGCGCCAGACGTGGCGAGAGCAGGATGCCGATGGCGATCACCAGATTCGCCAACCCCGTGCCGAAGACGGCGATCATCGTCATGGCTAGAATGATGCTTGGGAAGGCGAAAAGGCCGTCCAGGATACGCATGATGATGTCGTCTATGCGCCCGCCGAAGAAGCCGGCGATCAAGCCCAAGGGTACGCCCAGCAACAGGGAGATGAGGATGGAGCCGAAGCCGACCGTCAAGGTCGTGCGGCTGCCATCAATGACCCGGCTGAAGATATCCCGGCCCGATTCATCGGTGCCGAAGAGGTACTGCGCGCTGGGGGCCTTGAACCGGTCGCGAAAGTGCATCTCCAACGGGTCATACGGCGCGACCCAGGGTGCGAAGACTGCCATGAAGATATAGCCGATGAGGACAACAGCCGCCGCCATCGCCAGCTTGTTTTTCTTGAAGCCGCGCCACATTTCACGGAGTTGGCTGCGCGTCTTGGGTTTCAATGTGTCGAGTGATTCGCTCATCACTTTCTCCACCAGCCTAATGGTAGCGGATGCGCGGATCGAGCGCCGCGTAGAGGATGTCCACCAACAAATTGACCAGCACGAAGATGGTCGAGAGCATCATCACGACGGCCTGAATCACGGCATAATCGCGCTGATTGACGGCGTCCACCAGCAGTCCGCCCACGCCCGGCCACGAGAAGAGGTACTCGACGATGGCGGTGCCGCCCAACAGAGAGGCCAGTTGTACGCCTACCATCGTCACGGTGGGGATGGCCGCGTTCTTGAGCGCATGGCGGAAGAGGACGACGGTCTCCGAAAGCCCCTTGCCGCGCGCCACGCGGATGTATTCTTCGCTCAAGACGTCGAGCATGCCGGAACGCAAGAAGCGCATGATCGGCGCGGCCAGGATCAGCCCCAGGGTCACCGCCGGCAGGATGACGAAGCGGATGTTGCCCAGGGGGTCCTTGACGAAGGCCACATGGCCCAGGGTCGGCAGCCAGCCCAGCTCGAG
>CAIQJD010000920.1 GCA_903872005.1 uncultured bacterium
CGCGCCAGTGATTGGCGCGGCCGGCCGGAGCCTATAATCCGATGGCGCAACTTTCCGACGCCGAGCACGTATTAAGAGTGAGTCGCTCAACGCACATACGGTGCAAACAAACCGCCCAATCGGTCCACAAGGAGAAGAAGAATGAACCGCACACCCGCCTACATGGTCGGAGCGTTGCTCCTCATCGCCCTCGGCATCGTCATGCTCCTCGTCACGCTCGGCGTCATCGAGACCGGCGCGGACCTGGTCTTCGGCATCCTCTTCATCACCGGCGGCCTGGTCTTTCTGGCTGTGTTGCTTGGCAACACCAAACTCAACTGGTGGGCCGTCATTCCCGGCTTCGTCCTCATCGCCATCGGCCTGATCATTCCCTTCGGCGATGCGCTGGGCGACTGGGCCGGCACCCTGATCCTCGGCGCCATCGCCCTCAGCTTCCTGGTAGTCTATCTCCTGCAGCGGAGTTTCTGGTGGGCGCTCATCCCGGCCGGCATCCTGGCAACCCTCGCCATCCTCATCGGCCTCGAATCGGCCGCCGGCCTGCCCGGCGCGCTCTTCCCCGGCCTGATGTTCCTCGGCTTCGGGCTGACCTTCATCGCCCTCTACTTCCTACCCACCGCTGCTGGGCGCTTGCGCTGGGCTATCTGGCCGGCCGGCGTCATGCTCATCATGGGCTTCATCATGAGCCTGACCACCGCCTCCACCCTCAACTGGTTTTGGGCCGTGGCCCTGATCCTCGGCGGCGGCTACCTGGTCTATCGCTCCATCGCCGCCTCTCGGCGCTGAGCCATGCCCATACTGCCACGCGTCGCCAGCAATCTCATCGAGGCAGTGCGCGTCTTGGGGGCGGCCCTCGTCATGCAGGCCGCCCTCTATCGTCTGCAAAAAGCCTATCACGTTGCGCGCTTTGACGAGACGGGGCGCACGCTCCCCATCCGGGACACCCTGCGCCGGCTGCGTCCGGCCCTGGCCCAGCCGACCCGCCGGCCAGAACCGCCCGCGCCTGAGCGCTTCACCTTCGTCGGAACGCTTCAACGGCATCGCCTGGCCGGCCAGACCGTCGAAATCATCTGCGATGGCGGCGCGCTCTGGCTCGCCATACTGGCGCCCGATCTGATCCGCGTCCGCTTCAGCCCCGCCGGCCGCTTCGCGCCGCTCTTCTCTTATGCCGTCGAGAAGACCGACGAGCAATGGCCGGCCTGCGCCTTCGATATCGCCGAAGAAGAAGCCGATCTGGTCATTCGCACCACACGCCTGACGATCCGCGTCAGCCGCACCCCCTGTCGCTTGCGCTTCTACGATGCCGCCGGCGTACTCATTACCGAGGATGCTGCCGGCGTCGGAACCGCCGACCCCTGGGTCGGCTGCTGGCGTCAGCTCGCGGCCGATGAGCACATCTACGGCCTGGGCGAAAAAGCCTTCGGCCTCGACCACCGTGGCCGGCGCTACGAGATGTGGAATACCGATCCTGGCGGCTACGGCCCCGGCTGCGACCCACTCTACAAGAGCTTTCCCTGCTATGTCGGGCTGCGCGCCGGCCGTGCCTATGGCCTCTTCTTCGACAACACCTACCGCTCGATCTTCGACATCGGCCAAACCCAGGCCGAAACGCTCTCCTTCCTCGCCGAAGCCGGCGAGTTGCGCTACTACTTCTCTGCTGGCCCGACCCCGGCGGCCGTCCTGGAACGCTACACAGAGCTGACCGGCCGCATGAGCCTCCCGCCCCTGTGGGCTTTGGGCTATCACCAGAGTCGCTGGTCCTACTACCCGGAAGCGCGCGTCCGAGAGATCGCCGGCGAATTCCGCCGGCGTGACATCCCCTGCGACGCGCTCTACTTCGACATCCACTACATGGACGGCTACCGCGATTTCACCTGGGACGCGCAACGCTTCCCCGACCCGGCCGGCCTCATCGCCGACCTGGCCGACGCCGGCTTCAAGAGCGTCGCGCTCATTGACGCCGGCGTCAAAGCCGACCCCGCCTACCCCGCTTGCGCCAGCGGCCTGCAACGCGACGTCTTTCTCAAACGCCCGGATGGCTCTCTATTCACGGGGCCGGTCTGGCCCGGCGCCTGCTATTTCCCGGATTTCACGCTCCCCGCTGCGCGCGCCTGGTGGGCCGAGCAATGCGCCGGCTTCCTGCAGGCCGGCCTCGCCGGCGTCTGGAACGACATGAACGAGCCGATCATCATGGGCCACACCGGCGACTGTCCGCCCGACCATGTGCGCCACGACTATGAGGGCTACCGCTCCGACCATCGCGCCGCCCACAATGTCTATGGCATGCAGATGGCGCGCGCCACGCGCGAGGGTGTGCGTCAAGCGTTGCCCGAGCGCCGGCCCTTCGTCATCACGCGCGCCGCTTTCTGCGGCGTGCAGCGCTACAGCCTGGGCTGGACCGGCGACAACGAATCCACCTGGGGATCCCTGGCCGTCAGCATACCCATGCTGCTCAATCTGGGACTCTCCGGCCTCGCCTTCAGCGGACCAGACAGCGGCGGCTTCATGGGCAGCGCGGATGGCGAGCTACTGACCCGCTGGATACAGTTGGGCGCCTTCACGCCCTTCTTCCGCAATCACAGCACGCTCATCTCTCACGATCAGGAACCCTGGGCCTTTGGCGAGCCGTACACATCCATCTGCCGGCAGTACATTCAATTGCGCTACCGCTTCCTGCCCCTGCTCTACACCGCCTTCTGGCAAGCGGCCCAGACCGGCGCGCCCATCGCCCGCCCCCTCCTCTGGGACTGGCCGGCCGATCCACGCGCCGCCGTCATCGAGGACCAGTTCCTGGTTGGAGATCACCTCCTCGTCGCCCCGGTGTTGCAGCCATTCGGCATGCAGCGGAGCGTCTACCTCCCCGCCGGCGATTGGTTCGACTGGTGGAGCCAGCAGCGCATCGCCGGCCCAACCGAGATCGTCGCCAACGCCCCGTTGGACATCTTGCCGCTCTATGTGCGCGCCGGCGCGGTCGTGCCGCTGGCC
>CAIQJD010000921.1 GCA_903872005.1 uncultured bacterium
GATCCCGTCATGGATTGTGTCGGGAGCCCCAAATTTCACACCGTCTGGTTCCACTTCACGCCGGCCGCCAGTGGGCTGGTCCAAATCACCACCCGGGACAGCGACTACGATACGGTCCTGGCCGTCTGGTCTGGCACGCGCGGCGCGCTGCAGAGTATGGCATGCGATGACGATGGGGATCCCTCTCAATCGCTTATCATGGTCCGACTCACCGCCGGCGTAACTTACTACATTGAAGTTGCCAGCTACTATGATGGCGCTGCCGGCGAGTTGCATTTATCTCTGATACAGCAGGGTCTCGCGTCGCCTCGTCTCGTCTCCCCACCCAATGGCGCATGGATGGATGACGGGGTGGCAATTACGCTCATGTGGGAGGCCGTTGCCGGCGCAACGGAATATTGCCCGAATGACCAGACGCCATTCGACTTTGACCCTGACCCTGAATGTTCCTGGATCAACAGCCTTTCCTGGAGTCTTCCGGCGGAGTTGGGGCCGCATATTTGGCGGGTCAAGGCTCGTAACGCCGCCGGCGTCGAAAGTGAATGGAGCGACGAATGGTACTACAATGTCCGCTCGCGCCCGCCGGCCGACGTGCAGGCGAGCGCTATCTCCTGCTCGCAAATCACACTGACCTGGACTCCTCTCTCGGATAGTGGTTATCAGTACCAAATCTACTCCGATGTCGGGACATTGCTGGGGACGACGTCCGATGCCTCGTGGGTCATCAACGACCTGGATGAAAATGCCACTTACTGCTACTACGTGACCGCATGTTACACGTTTTGGTGCCCTGAAATGGGATCGCTGCCGAGCGCAATGGCCTGCGCGACGACGCCGGCTTGCCAGAATGCCCGGGTTTCCCTCGCGCCGCTCCTGGATCAGGCGTCGCACAACCCGATCCTGGCCCAACACCCCGGCAATGCCAGCTCGATGCTGGCGCTGCAAAACATGGGAACCTCTCCCAACTCCCTTAACCTGCGCTATCTGGGCCAGGGAGCGCTGGGAAATGTCAGTATGGGGCCTTATCTCGCGCCGGCATACGCTTCGCTCATCGTGCCGGCCAGCGAGCAGCCGGTAGCAGCGACCTGGCTCGGCGCGTTGAAGGCGACGGGGAGCATCACGGCCCCCGGCGTCCTCATCAACACCGTGTGGGACACCGGCGTCGGGTCGAGCGGCGAGCGCAACACCGCTGGCGCGTACACGCCCTCTGAGCCGGCCTGGGATCTCTACTTCCCCTTCGCCACGATCTGGCGCGCCAACGCCCAATTGCCCGGCCGGCTCACACGCTTCTCGATCATGACCCTGTTCAATCCTGGCGAAAGCGAGGCGAGTTTCCGGATCATCTATCAGCCCGGCGGCCTTTCTGTGTCCGACGCCTTGCCGGCCGGCGCCTCGCGCTCGTACAACCTGGCCGACGCCAGCGACCCCAAGACGGCGATCCTGGGCGGCGACTGGCAAGGTTCCATCCAGGTGCATTCCTATGACCAGCCGCTCACCGGCGTCATGACCAATCATTGGGGCCAGTATTCCTACGCGCAATGGGCCAGCGCCTACGAAGCGGCCACACGGGGCAGCACGCGTCTTTACGCCCCCATCGTCTCGCGTATGGACCGCCGCGACGATCCGGCCGTCCGCATGTGGGTTCGCAGCTCGGCCATCAATGTGCAGAACCTGGGCGACGTCGCGGCGACGGTACGCATCTCCTTCTATGCGGCCGGCATGGCGACGCCGGCCATGATCACCGAGAATACGTTGCGGCCCAAAGAGTACATGCAGCAGCACACGAACTATGGTGGGCTGGGTTATCCCGCCAGCGCCTTCCAGGCGGCGCTGGGAAACCGCTTCGAGGGATCGGCGATCATCGAATCCACCAACGGGCAGCCATTGGCGGCGGTGGTGCATGGCTTCTTCCACCGGCCGGCGGAAAGCTCCGCGGTTACTTATCTGGCCGGCGACATGGGCGCGCAAGAAGTCTATATTCCCTACGCAACGCGGAAAGTTGCGGTGCAGTGGCAAGAATGGAGCAAGATCGCCCTGCAAAACCTGGGCCAGCAGGACGCGCAGGTCACATTGACATTCTATCGCGCCGATGGAAGCAGCCCCATGGGGCCAATGACCTTCTCGATTCGGCCGCGCTCGCTCTGGTCGGTCAATACGCGCTACTCGCCCGAAGGGAACGGTCTGGGCAACAGCTTCGCCGGCAGCGCGCGCATCGTCTCGACGCAGCCGCTCCAGGCCGTCGTAGATCTCTACGGCGAAGGCTTCTGGGCGTCCAGCTACTCCGGTATCTTGCTTGACCCGCATCGTCCCGATGATGGGCCGACGCCGACCATTACGCCGACGCCCACCTCGCCCACCATCACGCCGACGCCCACCTCGCCCACCATCACGCCGACACGCACCTGGACGCCTACTTTCACGCCTGCGCCGGCCGGCCGCTTGCGGTTTCTCGCCCAACTGCCCCTGCCTGAGGAGGCCTATGACATCGCCGTCGCCGGCGCCTATGCCTACATCGCCGATCATGATGGCGGCCTGCGGGTCATCAACGTCTCCAATCCAGCCGCGCCCTTCGAGGTGAACGCGTATCCTGTGGATGGGCACGCGCGTGGCGTGGTAATCCAGGGCAACTATGCGTATGTCGCCGAAGCTCCCATCTACAATGGCTCCTTCATTGGCGGCGGCCTGCGCGTCCTCAATATCAGCAATCCAGCCAATCCCTACTCCGTGGGTTTCTATGATTCGCCGGGCGATACGCGCGGCGTCGCGGTCGCCGGCGCGTATGCGTACCTGGCGGACGCCGGCAACGGCCTGCGCGTCATCAACGTGAGCAACGCGGCCGCGCCGACGCCAGTGGGCGCCTATGACACATCGGGCTATTCGCTCGATGTCGTCCTCGCCGGCAGTTATGCCTATGTGGCGGACCAGGGCAGCGGACTGGCGATCATCAACATCGCCAATCCGGCAGCGCCAACCCTCGCCAACTATTGTGACACGCCCGGCTCGGCGCGCGCGGTGGCGCTCGCCGGGCAATACGCCTACGTCGCCGACGACAGCGGGGGCCTGCGTGTTATCCGCATCGCCAACCCGGCAGCGCCGACGCCGGTCGCCGGCCTGAACATGCCGGACTCTGCCCTGGGCGTGGCCGTCAGCGGCAACTATGCCTTCGTCGCCGCCAAGTCGAGCGGCCTACGGATGGTGGATATCTCGAATCCGGCAGCGCCCAGTGAAGTTGCCTTCTATGATACTGCGGACAATACTTGGCTGGCGCAGAACGTCACCGTAGCCGGCGCGACTGTCTACGTGACCTATATCGTGAATAACACCGCCGGCGGCCTGGTCATTTTGCAGACGGAATAGCCGTCATAGTACTGACTCCATAGGAGCACGGATGCGCACGATCTACCTCGAAAAAGACATCCCCCGTATGTTGCTCGTCAAGGCCCTGCGGCCGCTCTGGCCGGGCGTCGTCTTTTCATCCCTGTCGCCCACGCGCCTCGCCAACCTGCCCGAGCCGGCGCTCCCCGGCCCGCGTTGGCTGCGCGTGCGTAATCGCCTGGCCGGCATCTGCGGCACCGATCTGCACCTCATCAACATAGAAGCCGATCCGCGCATCTCTTTGGCGCCCCTCCCCGGCGGTCAGATCAGCTATCTGGGCCACGAAGTGGTGGGCGAAGTGACCGAAGCCGGCGCGGAGAGCGGCTTCCAGCCCGGCGAACGCGTCGTCCTGGACAATATGGGCGGCAACTGCCTGAGCCAGGAGATCACGCCGGCCTGCCGGCATTGCCAGGCCGGCAACCTGGAGCTGTGCGAAAACGCCTCGCTGAACCTGGGGCCGGCGCGCCTGGGCGGCGGATGGGGCGATGGCTTCACCTCCCACAAAACCGGCGTCTACCGCGTGCCCGTTGCTCTGGATGATGACGCCGCCGTGATGATCGAGCCGCTGTCCGTCGGCGTCCATGCGGCGCTGCGCCGGCTGCCGGCCTCCGACGAGCGCGCCCTGATCGTTGGCGCCGGCGTGATCGGCCTCGGCCTGCTCCAGGCGCTGCGCGCCCTCTCGCCGCA
>CAIQJD010000922.1 GCA_903872005.1 uncultured bacterium
CGACGTGGCCGACGCGGCGCAGCGCGCCGTGAACCTGCTTTCGGCCAGGCCGGTCAAGGGCGGCATGTACACGGTCATCATTGACCCATACCTGGCCGGCGTCTTCATCCACGAAGCCTTCGGGCACCTGTCCGAAGCCGACCATATCTATGAAAATGAGCGCCTGCGTGAGCTGATGCAGCTCGGCCGGCGCTTCGGGCCGGCCGAGCTGAACGTCTTCGATGGCGCGGCCGAGCCGGAGCTGCGCGGTTCCTTCGCCTACGACGCCGAAGGCGCGCCGGCGCAGAAGACCTATCTGATCCGCGAGGGCGTCCTGGTCGGCCGACTGCACTCGCGGGAGACGGCCGGCAAGCTGGGCGAGCGCCCCACCGGCAACGCCCGCGCCCTCAATGCCAGCCATCCGCCCCTGGTGCGGATGACCAACACGGCCATCGAGGGCGGCGCGGTATCCTTTGCAGAGATGATCGCCGACATCAAGCTCGGCATTTACGCCAAAGACGCGCACGGCGGCGAGACGTCCATGGAAATGTTCACCTTTGCCGCCGGCCAGGCGTTCATGATCCGCGATGGCAAGCTGGCCGAAGAGGTGCGCGGCGTCAACCTGACCGGCAATCTCTTTGAGACCCTGGCGAACATCGAAGCCATCGGCAATGACTTCTGCTGGGCGCGGCCAGGGGGCGGCTGCGGCAAGGGCGGGCAATCGCCGCTGCCGGTGGATCATGGCGGGCCGCACGTGCGTATCCGCAACGTGGTGGTGGGAGGAGAGTAGGCGGGCATGGAGTGGACGCTACAGGATTTTGAGGCGCGGGCGCCGGAGCTGGCGCGCCGGCGCGCCGAGCAAGCCGAAATATTCTCCATCGAGAGCGCCGAAACGCCGGTGGTCTTTCAGGCGAACCGGCTCAAGCAGCTTTGGACGCGGCGCTCGCGCGGCGTGGCCCTGCGGGTGATCGCCGGCGGACGCGTCGGCTTGGCCAGCGCCACGCGCCTGGAAGACCCGCAAGAGCTGGTCAACGATGCGCTGGACGTGGCGCAGTTCGGCGCGCCGGCGCGCTATGACCTGCCCGGCGCGATTGCGTCCCAGCCGGTGGCGCTGTATGACCCGGCGGTGGAAGCGGTCAGCGTCGAGACGATGGTGGAGATGGGGCAGATGATGATTGACCGGGCGCGCGCCGAGAATGGCGACTTGCTGTGCGAGGTCGAGCTGGAGAAGCACGTGCGGACGGTGCGCCTGGCGAACAGCCAGGGGGCGGCCGGCAGCTATCGCAAATCGGACTTCTCGGCCAGCCTTTCGGTCAACCTGATTCGCGGCTCCGACATGCTGGACGTGTGGGAGAGCCACGCGTCGTGCCAGTACGATTTTTCGCCGGCGCAATTGACCGACGCCGTGCTGGATAAAGTGCGCCTGGCCGAACGGACTGCCAGCGTCCCGACGGCGACCCTGCCGGTGATTTTTACGCCCAAAGGGACGGCCGGCACGCTCCTGGGCGCGCTGGCGAGCGGCTTCAATGGCAAGATCGTCATGGAGGGAGCGTCGCCGGTGGGCGACAAGTTGGGCCAACGCGCCTTCTCGGATCGTCTGACCCTGTGGGACGATGGGTTGATAGACTACGGGCTGGGAAGCGCGCCCTTCGACGCCGAGGGGGTGGCGACACGGCGCACGGCCTTGATTCAGGCCGGCGTGGTGCATGCTTTCCTGTATGATCTGAATGTGGCGGCCCTGGCCGGCGCGCAGAGCACCGGCAATGCCAGTCGCTCCCTCGCCAGTCTCCCTTCACCCGGCTCGCACACCCTGTGCGCGCAGCCCGGCGATGCCACGTTGGAAGAGATGTTGGGCGACATCCGCGAGGGGCTGCTGGTGGATCAGACGATGGGCGCGTGGGCCGGCAATACCCTGGCCGGCGAATTCTCGGGCAACGTCCACCTGGGCTATCGCATCGAAAACGGGGAGATCGTCGGGCGGGTCAAGGATACGATGGTAGCCGGCAACGTCTTTCAGGCGTTGAGCGACATCGCCGGCCTGAGCAAAGACCTCTTCTGGGTGGGCGGCTCGCTGCGCCTGCCGTATCTCTACTTGCCGGCGCTGGGCGTGGCGAGCAAGGGCTGAGGCCGTTGAAGCCGGGCAATGCTGGCGCCGTGCTAACCGAAGACGCGTCGCATCCGCTCGCAGTAGTACTGCACATTTTCCCAGCGCGCGTCCGGCGCAATGCGATGATCGGGGCACGGGATGTAGCCGCCCAGGTCCACCAACCGGCGCAGCCGCTCCACTTCCTCATCCACGGCGGCATAGTCGCGCGAGAAGACCACTTTGTTCATCCCCCCGACGCCGCGCAGCTCGCGCCCATACTGGGCGCGCCACGGAGCGATGCTGGCATCCCAGGTGCCCACTTCAATGGGAAACATGACGTTGACGCCATTCTCGAACCAGGTGGGGATGAGCGCATCAATCTTGCCGTCGCAATCCAGCGAGACCAGACTGATGCCGTGACCGTGCAGCAGGTCGGTGATGCGCCGATAGTGTGGGCCGACGCCGGCTTTGAAGAAGCGCGGGTTGACCAGCGGGCCGTGATTATAGCAGATATCCTCCCAGAAGTGGCCGAAGTCGAGCTGCGCGCCGGCTTCCAGGGTCGCCTTGACGCCCTGGTAGCATAGTTCCGCGACCGTCTCGATCATCTCATCCAACAGGCGCGGATCGTCGGCGCTGATGTAACTCAGGCCGACCAACCCCATCCAGTTGCGGATGCGCCCGTAGAGGCTGCCGCACCAGAGGCCGCGCGGCAGGTCGCGCCGGCCGGCGTCGCGTAGCGTGGCCGCCTCGGCCAGGTCCAGCCGATCCGGCGTCCAGCGCAGGCGCGGCTTGTAGTGCTCCTCCCAAGCCGCGCGTCCCTTGAGCAGATGATCAATCTCGGTGGGGATGGAGACGATGCCGGGTTTCTCCAGGATGATGGCTCCGTTGCTATCGAAGACTTTGCGGCTGCCATCGGGGCATTCTTCGATGATGCGACGCTCGAAGGCCGGCCGGGGAAAGACATCTGCCCCAAAGACGGAGTACCAGTTGAAATCGAAGCCGAGGAGCCGGCCGATCTCCTGGTCGGCGGCGTTGCCGTCCTGCCAATCGGCGACCAATGCCGGGTCAAAATGGCCCTGGTCGGCCCAAACCTCCATGGTCCGCGCCCAGAAGCCGAAATGCACGACCGGCAGGCGATCATAGGATTGATAGTTCAGGACGGCCAGCGCGCGTTGGCGATGGTTCAATGCGGCCTCCGGGCAAAGGGATTTCAGGCGGCAGGTAGACCCAGCGCGTCCCGTAGGCGCGCGACCTCGAAGGCCGGCTCGCCCGCCAGAGCATAAGATGCTTCAATCTCGCCCATCTCTTCCAGCAGGTCGAGGACGCGCTGGCGTTGCGCCGGCCTGGCCATGGCCGAGCGCGGCGTTTGGCCGGCCAGGGCTGGCGTGGGACGATCCAGCCAGGCGGTGTACTCTTGTTCCAAACAGACCCGCGTCGCTTCGGCGACGGCGGCGTCGGGCGGCTCAAGGTCTTCGTCCTCAGCGTCGGCCGGCGGGGCTTCGCCGGCCAAGTGCGCGCCCAGGCGTTCGGCCAGGGCCATGCGCTCCAGGACGTAATCATTGAAGAGGAAACCCTGCTGGCGCAAGAAGGCCAGAAAGTCAGCGCCGGGGTTTTCGGTCTGATATTGGGCGCGCCAATCGCGCAGCGTGGCGAGGAGACGCGGCAGATCGGCCTGACCCAACGTGCGGAAGACGGAAGAGGGGCGATACTCGTCGCCCAGGGGCAAGAGACGCGCCACCAGCAGATCGCCGGGCTTCATGTCTTCGGAGGTTGGCGGCTCATCAATCTGATAAGTCGCGTCTTCCAGGAGTCCCTGCGCGCTATAGCCGTGGCCGCGTTGCACGGCGCTCACTTCGTAAGGGGCGAGGACGGCTTTCTGCCAGCCGGCCAGGAGAGAGCGCTCCAGCGCCGGCAGGCGCTCGCCTTCGGCCTCGGCGAAGAGATCGAGCATCCGCCGGCCCGATTCGCTCTCTTCGTAGTCGTACAGGAACCACTCGAAGGTCAAGAGGAATTCGGGGGTCTCTTTACGCAGGTCTATCGGCAGATCCTCGATGGTCTCAACGCCCCAGAAGTCGAGCGCAGCCAGGATGAATTCTTCCTCGAAACGGGTTTGGGTGCAGAACTGAATCAACGCGTTACGCAGGCGATCATCGGCGACGGACAGGGGCGTCGCCGGCGCATCGCGTGATTCGCCTGCCGCAGTGGAGGATTTGCGAGCCATAAGCGCCTCCCGGACTTTAGTAGCCTGATTGTAGCGAGAAACGCGCCGGCGTCAAATCGCCGCCGGCGCTCTGGCCTGCGAAGGCAAGTCTTCGCAGGCCGGCGCCCCCAGAGCGCCCCGGTTGACGAGAGGGCGCGAGTCAGGTATACTGTGCGCCGGGAGTTCGCGTGGCATCTCGCGATGAGATGGCGGCTCCCGATCTTTGTATTCGCTCTCGACGCCCGGCTTCTATCCGCGCGTCGGCCGGAGGAACCATGCCCTGCCTGGATGCCTTGGCGCGTCCAATCAATTACCTGCGTATCTCGGTCACCGATCGCTGCAATCTGCGCTGCGTTTATTGCATGCCGGCCGAAGGCATCCCCAACAAATGCGCGCACGGCGACCTGCTCACCTTCGAGGAAATCGCCCGCGTCGTGGCGGCCGCGGCCAGCCTGGGGATCAGCAAGATTCGCCTGACCGGCGGCGAGCCGCTGGCGCGCCTGGGCCTGGCCGACCTGATACGGATGATCGCCGGCGTCCCCGGCGTAGACGATATCAGCATGACCACCAACGGCGTCCAGTTGGCGCGCTGCGCCGACGAGTTAAAGACCGCCGGCCTGCATCGCGTCAACGTCAGCCTCGATACCCTGCGCCCGGAACGCTTCGCCCAGATCACGCGCCTGGGCCGGCTGGAAGATACCCTGGCCGGCATCATCGCCGCCGAGCGCGCCGGCATGACGCCGGTCAAGATCAACACCGTCGTCATGCGCGGCCTGAACGACGACGAAGTGGCCGACTTCGCCCGCCTGACGTTGGCGCGCGAGTGGCACATCCGCTTCATCGAGGTCATGCCGGTGGGCGCGATAGCCGGCGCCGCCGTCCTGGAGCATGTCTCCATGCAAGAGATCAAGGCGCGCATCGCCGAAACCGTCGGGCCGCTGACGCCGACGGAGGAGCGGATGCAGGGCAACGGGCCGGCGCGCTATTTCCGCCTGGCCGGCGGGCGCGGCACCATCGGCTTCATCTCCGCGGTGAGCGAGCATTTCTGCTTCCACTGCAACCGCCTGCGCCTGACCGCCGATGGCAAACTGCGCCCCTGTCTCCTCTCTGACGCGGAGGTGGATGTGCGCGCTGCGCTGCGGCGCGGCGCCGACGCAGCCGAGCTGGCCGCCATCTTGCAGACCGCAGTGCAACAGAAGCCGGCGGGGCATCAGCTCTCGGCCGGCGTCCACCCGACCGAGCGGCAAATGGCTCAGATTGGCGGATGAGCATGGACAAGCCGATCAATGACGAGGGAAGGCCGATGGCCGAGAACAAGACGCTAACGCATCTGGACGCCCAGGGCCAGGCGCGCATGGTGGATGTGGGCGAGAAGGCCGATACCGAGCGCGTGGCCGTGGCGCGCGGCCGCGTCGAGATGCAGCCGGCAACCCTGGCGCTGATTGCGGCCGGCTCGCTGGCGAAGGGCGACGTGCTGGCGGTAGCGCGCGTCGCCGGCATCATGGCCGCCAAGCAGACGCCGCACCTGATCCCCCTGTGTCACCCGCTCTTACTGACCCAGGTGGGCGTCGAATTCGCCCTGCGGCCGGCCGAAGAAGCGGAGCCGGCGCGCATCGAGATTGAAGCGACCGTCCGCACGCGCGGCAAGACCGGCGTGGAAATGGAAGCCCTCGCTGCCGTATCCGTCGCCGCGCTGACCATCTACGACATGGGCAAAGCCGTAGACCGAGGCATGCGGATCAGCGACATCCGGCTGGCGCGCAAGGCCGGCGGCAAGAGCGGCGCAATCGTCCTGGAGGAATGACATGCAGATCACAGTGCGCCTCTTCGCGGCGCTGCGCGAGGCCGTCGGGCAGGAGCGCATCACCCTGGAGCTGGACGAGGGCGCGACGGTGGCCGACGCCTGGGCCGGGCTGTGCGCGCGGGATGCCGGCTTCGGGGCGTGCCGGACGCGTCTCCTCATCGCCCGCAATCGGCGCTACGTATCGGTCAACGAAGTCCTGGCCGACGGCGACGAGCTGGCGCTCTTCCCCCCTTTGAGCGGAGGCTGAGGCGAAGCATGGCAGAGGCAAGTAAGCTCTTCGAGATCACACGCCGGCCGATTGATGTGAACGAGGTGGTGCAACGCGTCGCCGGCCCGGAAAATGGCGCGATCGTCACCTTCATCGGCGTGGTGCGCGACAATAATCACGGCCGACGGGTGGAGTACCTGGAGTACGACGCCTACCCCGAAATGGCCGAAGAGATGCTGGCGCAGATCGGCGCGGAGATCGCCGCGCGCTGGCCGGCCGCCGGCAAGGTCTGCATCGTCCACCGCATCGGCCGGCAATATGTCGGCGAGGTCAGCGTGGTCATCGCCATTGCTGCCGGCCATCGCGCCGGCGTCTTCGACGCGACTCGTTACGCCATCGAGCGGATCAAAGAGATCGCCCCGATCTGGAAGAAAGAGGTCTGCCCCGACGGGGCCTATTGGATTGAAGGGCCAGAGAGTCTGAAGACTGAGTTGTGACGCCCGAGAGCGGGGAGGCAGAAGCGGTGGGCGGACGCGGGTGGAGCGGCCTGGCCGGCGCGCTGGCCCTGAGCGGCGCGCTCCTCGTCTCTGGCGCGTGTGGCCGGCCAACCCCGGCGCCGGCGCCGATGCCCAGCGCGACCACCGCGCCGACCGCTACCCCATCGTCCAGCCCTGCGCCCTCGCCCACCGCGTCGCCAACCAGCGCCCCCACACAGACGGCCGCGCCCATCTCGACCGCCACGCCGACCCGGAGCGCAACCCCGCCGGCGACCGCTACGCCGCTGCCCACGCCCATGCCCACCTATACCCCCACGCCGGCCGCGCCGACGCCGGCCCCCAGCCCCACGCCGGCCGTGCGCCTCTCCGAAGGCAGTGTGACGATCCCGACCTATCCTTACGCCCGCTTTCTCATTCAGGAATACTCGGAAGCGTTCGCCATGCCCTACGCGCGCCTGGATTGGGGCGCGTACGAGGCAGCCGGCCCCAAGCCGGCGCCGCAGACCTACCGCCTCATCATCCTGGAAAATGACCTGCTGCACCTGACGCTCCTCCCCGAGTTGGGCGGGCGCATCTATCGCTGCGCCTTGAAAGCGACCGGCCAGAATGTCCTCTACAACAACCCGGTCATCAAGCCGACCCGCTGGGGGCCAAAGGAGCAGGGCTGGTGGCTGGCCGCCGGCGGCATCGAATTCTGTCTGCCCGTGGAAGAGCACGGCTACGAGACGGCGCTGCCGTGGAGCTACGCGCTGGAGCGCCGGCCGGACGCCGTCAGCGTGCGCCTGTGGGATGCGCCGGCCGGCGGCCGGCCGCGCGCCGTGATCGGTGTGACGCTGCGCGCCGGCGAGGCGCGTTTCCTGCTGGACGTGCGCCTGGAGAATGGCGCCGGCCGCGACATCCCGATCAAGTATTGGACCAACGCCATGCTGGCGCCCGACGGCCAGAATCGCGGCTCGGCCGGCCTGCAATTCATCTTCCCGGCGACGCAAGTCACCGTCCACTCGACCAGCGATGCGGCGCTGCCCGGCCCGGGCCAGGCGCTCGATTGGCCCCTTGGCGGCGGGCGCGATCTGAGCCGGCCGGCCAACTGGGGCGGCTGGCTCGGCTTCTTTGAGCGGCCGGTCGCGGCCGGCGGCTTCGCCGGCGTCTATGACCATGCGTCGGGGCAGGGGATGCTGCGTATCTATCCGCCGGCCGGCGCGGCCGGCTCCAAAGGGTTCGGCTTCGGCGCTGCCGCCAGCGCCCTCTCGCCGGCGCTCTGGACCGACGACGGCTCGACGTATGTCGAGCTGCACGGCGGCCTGGCCCCGACATTCGATGATGTGGTCACGTTGTCGGCCGGCGGGGCCGCCGCCTGGCAAGAGGTCTGGTATCCCCTGGCCGGCCTGGGCGGCGTCACGCTGGCCGGCGCGGCCGGCGCGGCGTATGTGGCCTGGGATGCGCCGGCGCGGTCGTTGGGCTTGACGCTGGCAGCCACGCGGCCTCTGGAAGGCCGGCTGGAGACGCGCGTGGCCGGCGCTCTGGCCGGCGCGTGGCCGCTGGCCCTGGCCGCC
>CAIQJD010000923.1 GCA_903872005.1 uncultured bacterium
AGGCAGCCGGTGGGCTTGTGCGGGAAGTTGATGACCAGCAGCCGTGTGGTCGGCCTGATGCTCCGCGCCAACGCCTCCAGGTCCAGCCCCCAGCCTTCGTCCCCCGTCCCCTGGCCCCCGACTCGCGGCCCCCAGCGCGTCACCTCGGCGCCGAGCGCGCGGGCCACCTCCTGCAACGACTGGTACCCCGGATGGGTGGCGATGACGTGGTCGCCGGGTGCCAGCAACACGTTCATGGCGACGAAGATGAGCTCCTCAGGCGCTGCAACAAGCGTTTCGTCGAGGCCGATTCCTTCGTATAACGCGGCGATCGCCTGTCGCAGGCGCGGATGGCCTTGCGACTCGGTGTAGCCCAGCCCCAGAGTGCGCCATAGCCCGGCGGTCTCCGGGTCGGCCATGTCGAGCAACTCGGCCAGCGTCAGGCTCTCGCAGTCCGACGCGCTGAGCAGATAGCGCGCGCTGAATTCGTGCGCGGCGAAGTACCGTTCGAGCTTGAAGTCGGGGATACGCATGGGAGATCACCTCAACGCAACGCGTAAGCATCCTGAGCGGAGGGCCGCGGCCATCGGCTCAGGATGCTTTGATGTAGTCGGAGCGATCAGTTCAGCAACGACTGGATGGTCTTGTCGAACTGATCGAAGGGCAACGCGCCGGAGACGCCCTTGGTGACCGTGGCCTTGCCCTGCCCATCCATTTTCATCAGGAAGAAGGCTGGCGTGCCGCGCACGCCCAACGCGGTCGCCTCCTGCATGTCGCGCTGGATGGTGGCTTCAGTCTTGGCATCCACCAAACACCCATCATACTTCCCCGCGTCGAGGCCCAAAGTCACCGCTTGCTGACGGAATTGGGCGGCGGCGTCCTTTGCCGAGGCACTCGACCACCGACTCTGGTTTGCAAACAGCCAATCGTGCATCGCCCAAAACTGGGCCGGGCTCTGCTGTCCTGCACAGTAGGCCGCCTTGGCTGCTGGCGGAGCATTGGGATGGATGCTCAAGGGGAAATGTCGGAAGACATTCACCACCTTGCCGCCTGCAATATACGCTTCATCCAGAAGCGGGCCCGTCTGGATCGCATGACGGGCACAATACGGTCACTGGAAATCCGAGTATTCGATGATTTTGACCGGCGCGTTAGGATTGCCGCGGTAGAAGTTGCCGTCAGCATCCACGCCCATCGGCATGTCGGCCCGTTTGGCCGACGCGACGACGGCCGGCGTGGGCTGGTTGGCCGCCGCCGGCGCGGCCGATTGCGTTTTCTGCACGTCCTGGATCGCCTTTTCGAATTGATCGAAGGGCACCAGTTGCGGCACGCGCAGACCGCTCTGCAAGCCTGGGTTCAGCACCAGGAAGTAGGGGATCTGCGTGACCTGTACTTCCTGGGCCAGGCTCACATCCTGGTCGATTTGCTCTTGTCCGAGCGCATCGGCCAGACATTTCTCGAACTTGGCCGCATCCAGGCCTGATGCTTTGGCGTAGCCGATCATGGCGGCGTTGTCGCCGTCCTTCCACTCGTCTCGTTTGGCCGCCAGCATGTTGGCGAACTCGGCGAACTTGCCCTGGTCAGCCGCGCACAGCCCCGCGATGGGCGCCTTGGGCGCCGTGGCCGGCAGGAACTTGTAGATCAGCCGCACCTGTGCGGGCTTGACG
>CAIQJD010000924.1 GCA_903872005.1 uncultured bacterium
CCCTACACGACGCTCTTCCGATCTGGCGCTTGAGCCGGCCGGGTTGCCCACGCCGGCCGGCAGTTCCACGTCCGGCGCAGTGGCGCTGTCGTCGCCCTCATCTCCCTCATCCGGGAGCGCACGGGCCCAATCCTGTCGAAACATGATGCGTCCGTCAAAGCGCGCGTAGTTGTACGCGAGCCACAACGAGACCACCAGACCAAACGAAACCAGCAGGATCAGCGTCAGCCCGACAACCTGATTGGAGAAGCGGCGCAACGCCAACAGCGCCGCGCCGACGCCAATCGGCAAGCATATAGCGGGCGCCCGACACAACGTCGCCACGCCCAACAGAACGCCCAGCAACGCCACGCGCCGCCGGCCGGGTTGCTCCAAAACATGGGTCAGTAGGAGGATGCTGACCGCCAGCAAAGGCATGTACAGCGCCTCGCTCATCACCCTGGCGAAAAGCGAGTTGGCCGGCTCGAAAACGATGAACAGGAGCGCCGCCAGCAGCCCCGGCCCATCGCCAACCGTGCGCCGGCCGATCCAGTACGTCACTCCCGTCGTGAAAGCTCCCAGGCCGGCCTGAATCAGCATGAGGACGCGAAGACTGTGCCCAAATATGCCATAGACGCCGGCCAGAAACAGTGGGTACACAGGCAGGCGCTTCGCGGAAGGCGCTATGCCATCCAAGGAATAGCCGCGCCCATTCAGCATGTTGCGCGCCAGCACGTCGTATTCACGCGCGTCGTTGCGGGGTTCTGTCACCGTATGCGTGAGCGCCCACTGACAACGTAGCGCCAGCGCCAACCCGAAGATCAACGCCAGGGCAACGACCGCCTGCTTGTGTGTCAAAGCCGGCCATGCCCAGATGCGCCGGCATACCCTATTCGAGGGCTTCTGCACCACCAGACTCATTTCTTCGGCGGCGGGCTGACCTTGCCGCTCATGTTCTCAACGTAGACGCAACCGACGACCACGTTGTTGAGCGGCTTGTTCTCGATTTGTTCGCGCTTGACCGTATCTGGGTCTGGCTCCAGGCGCTCGATCATGAGTCGCAGCGCCTCGCGCTTCTGCTCAGACTCGGCGAAGAGTTCCACGCGCCCGCGGAACTGCACCGTGCGATAGGCGTAGCTGCACTTGCCGACCAGGTAGCCCCGGTCTTCCATCACCTGGCCCCAGACGATCGGATTGGCCGCCCAAATCTCCAGCTTCTTGCCGCGTTTGGCGCAGTGGAAATAGAGACAGCGCCTCGCCTCGTCATAGGCGTAGTTCATCGTTACCAGGTATGGCTCGTTGTCCTTGCAGAGCGCCAGGGTCACATACGTGCCGGCGCGCAGGACTTCCAACATCTCGGCTTCGTCGGTGAGCGCCTTATCCAGGCGCGTGACGTGATACGTGACTTCGTTCATGCTCCCACCGCCCGCCGGCCGGCCGCATACGCCGTCGCCAGCATCTCAGAATGTTTGCGAATCTCGCCCAAATCGTTGACGCCGGCCGCCACCAACGTCTCAAACAGCTCGGCCCCCACATAGTCCAGCGCATCCTCGAACATCCCTACCGTATGGCGCGCCGTCGCCGGATCGTCGTCGCCCAGGGGGATCGCCAGAATGATGCGCTTACCCTTGAAGAAGCTGCGCGGGCCGGCGTACCAACGATCCAGATACGCTTTGAACTGCGCCGTCGCGCCCCACCAATAGACCGGCGTGCCCAGCACCCAGATGTCGCTCCGCGCCATCTTCTCGCGCATCAGGATCATGTCGTCCTTCTGGATGCAAACATGCGTCTCGGCGCACTTGTCGCACCCCAGACAGGGCGCGATATGCAGGCCGGCCAGGGAGACTTGATCGGTCGCCGCGCCGGCCTCGGCTGCGCCGCGCAGCGCTTCGGCGACCAGGATTTCGGTGTTGCCATGCCGGCGCGGACTGCCGACGATGCCCAGGACCGCATGGCTCGCTTGTGAAGACATAGCACTCCTCCGTGGCTACAGATTCCGCGCCGGCGTCAGGCGCTCGCTTGGTGAGCGCCGATCAGCGCGTCGATCCGCAACGGTTCGCCCTTCGCCGGCTCAAGCGTCAGGATCAGCGCCTTGTGGCTACAGTGCGATACGCACACGCCGCAGCCCATGCAACGCGCGAAGTCGACGCGCGACTTCCCTTCCACGATCTGAATCGCGCCAAAGGGACAGACGCGCGCGCAATCGCCGCATCCCTGGCACCACGCCGCCTCGCTTTGACAGACGTAGCCGGAGGCGATCAGCATCGGCACGCCGTTGCGCTGCGCCTGCATGGCCCCACAGCAGCACGAGCAGCAGTTGCAGATGGCATAGAACCGGCCCAACATCGCGTCTTTGAAGAAGGCGTGCTGCACGTGGCCGCGCGCATGTTCGGCTTCCAACAGCTCGACCGCTTCCTGCCGCGAGAGTCGCCGGCTGCGCCGCGGGTGATGCTCGGCGATGAAGCTGGCAAATGGCTCGCCGATGATCAGGCATACATCCAGAGGCAGGCACGGATTCGGCCGGCCGGCCCGGCACGGACATTCCAGCGCCACGATGTGATCGGGCTGCTGTAGAATGATGTCGGTGGCGCGCCGATAGGGGATGATCTGCTCCAGGCCGGTCAGCGTCACGTCTTGCTCGACCAGGACGAGCTGCTTGGCGGCGTCCAGGGGCGTCACCTTGCCGTGATAGGCGTCGGCCCAGGTAATGGCTTCGGGGTCGTCAGTTTGTCCCGGCGGCAGCAGCCGGCCGAGCAGATCCACCAGCGGCCGGCAGCGCCGCGCCAGCCAATGCTCGCCGGTGCCGACGCCGATGTAGAAATAGGGCCAACGGGCATAGATGTATCCGTGCAGGAAGTCGAAGAGCGAGAAGCCGGCCGAGCGCCGGCCCTCGCGATAGAATGACCGGGTCGAAGGGCGCGGCCAGCGCAAGCCCCCATTCTGTCCCATCATGCTCCCCTTCACGCCGGCTGGCGCAGATTGAGATAGAACGACAACCCCATGTAGTAGAGCCAGTAGCTCATGCCCAGGAAGACCAGCCACAGCGGCGACCGCTCAAACAAGATGACGACCGCCAGGTGTACCGCCGCGGTCAGGAGCGTCAGGCCAATCGTGACCGGCTTCAGGAACTTCGTGTGGCTGGGATAGATATACTTGATCGGGACAAAGACCATGACAGCCCAGAAGAGCAGCAAGGCCAGATTGAGCCATTGCGGGGAGCGCAGCAAGTAGAAATAGAATGCCAGGAAGTTCCAATACGAGGGGAAGCCGGTGAAGTAACCATCATTGGTCTTGGCCGAATCTTCGCAGAAACGATAGGCGGAGGCCAGCAGCACCAGCGCCAGCGCCGGCAGCCAGCCGGCCGGGATCAGCTCGAACTTCCAGACAAAGAAGACAGGCAGGAACACATAGGTGATATAGTCTACGATGTCATCCAGCTTGCGGCCGTCGAACCCCGCCGCCCACTTCTTGACTTGGAAGCGCCGCGCCAGCGCGCCGTCCACGCTATCAATCCCGCACGAGATGAAGCCCCAGTACGCTGCCAGCCGGGCATGGCCCTGAGTAATCTCGATGAGCGTCATCAGCGCGGCGACCACGCCCAATGCTGTGAAGAGGTGCACACTGTAGGCGCGCACTTTAAAGAACCGATCTGCCCAGGGCGCCATTTTCGCATTCACCAGTGGAATTCCTCCTCGGAAATCTTTGGCCGTTCCCATCGTTTCCCCGCGCGCCGGCATGTGCGAACAGCGCCACGTCATCTTATCACGGATGGCAGCGCAAGTCAATCAGGACGCGCACCCGCAGCGATTGACGCCTGCGCCGGCGGGTGTATAATCGCAGCGGGTTTCGCCGCTGGCATTCATTTTCATCCAAATCCATCTATTCTCAGCCAATCCGAGGAGGCGCGCCATGTCCCCTGCTACCGTCACCGTCCCCTGGGGTCGCGAAGAGCTGACCTTCACCCTGCCGGCCGAGTGGAAGCTGGCCGGCGTCCTGCGCCCGAAAGGCCGCCCGCCGGTCGCCGATATCGTTGCCGAACTGGAGCGCGCCCTGGCCGCGCCCATCGGCTGCACGGGCCTGCGCGAGATGGCCGCCGGCGCGCAGAAGGTCGTCATCGTCGTAGATGACCTGTCGCGCCCCACGCCGGCCAGCCTCTTCCTGCCGCGCCTGCTGGCCGAGCTGAACGCCGCCGGCGTCGCCGATAGCCAGATCACCCTCTTGCCGGCTCTGGGCGTCCATCGCGGCATGACCGAAGCCGAAATGGCTGCCAAAGTCGGCGCGGCGACGCTGGGCCGGCTGCGCTGGGTCAATCACGCCTTCGATGACCCGGCCGCGCTGACCTATCTGGGCCAGACCACCTGCGGCACGCCGGCCTACGTCAACAGCCTCGCCGCGCAGGCCGATCTGATCCTGTCGGTCGGCTGCATCGAGCCGCACGTCATCGCCTCATTCGGCGGCGGCTACAAGAATCTCTTCCCCGGCATCGCCGGCCAAAAGACGGTCGCCGCCAACCATGCGCTCAACTGCCGGCCAGCTACCTTCAACATGGTCGGGCAACCGCCCGAAAAGAACCCCATGCGCCTGGACCTGGAAGAGTGCGGCAAGTTGCTGAAAAAGCCGGTCTTCATCACGAACGTGATCCTGAATAGCGACATGCGCCCGGTGCGCGTCGTCGCCGGCGATCCCATCGCCGCCCATCGCGAGGGCTGCCGCGTCTGCGCCGACATGTACGGCGTGCAGATACCCGGGCCGGCCGATGTGGTCATCGCCAATTCTTTCCCCATGGAAACGGACCTGCGCCAGGGCTTCAAGGCGCTGGCGAACACCATCCGCGCGGCGAAGCCGGGCGGCGTCATGCTCAGCCTGATCCGCGCCGAAGAGGGCCTGGGC
>CAIQJD010000925.1 GCA_903872005.1 uncultured bacterium
CATGCGCCCCCTCCACCATCGCGAACCCGGCCTCGCCGGCGCGGCCCTCGATGACCCGCACATCCGCGTCGGCCTCATCGCCGACGGCCTACACCTCCATCCTGCCGCCCTGCGCCTCGCCTGGCGCGTCAAAGGCCCCGCCGGCTGCTACCTCGTCAGCGACGCCATGGCCGCCATGGGCAAACCCGCCGGCGTCTACCACCTCGGCGCCCAGGTCGTCGAAGTAGACCAGCGCAACGGCGCGCGCCTCACCGATGGAACCCTCGCCGGCTCCCTCCTCACCCTAGACGCCGCCTTGCGCTACCTCATCGCCGAAACCGGCTGCCCCCTGGAAGACGCCCTGACCGCCGCCAGCGCCACGCCGGCCGCCGTCATCGGCCTGAGCGACCGCAAAGGCCGCCTCGCCGCCGGCTACGACGCCGACATCGTCCTCCTCACCCCCGACCTGCGCGTCGCCGCGACCTTCGTCGCCGGCCGGCGCGTCTTCAGCCAATAACAACGCCGATGGCCCAGGGTATCCCCCGCGCCATCGGCGTCAGCAATCGAACCTATCTCAAATCTTGGGCGCTAACCGTAGCATCGGCCCTTGTGGCCGTCCGCAATCCCTACGCCCACGCGGCCAACGTCAATCCGCGCACACCGCCAGCTTCTTCGGGAACGTCCCCAGCGGCCGGCAGCCATCCTTCGTCACCACATAGTTATCTTCCAACCGCATCCCGCCCTTGCCGGCCAAATACAGCCCCGGCTCCAGCGTCAACACCATCCCCTCGGCCAACACGTCCTTGCTGTGCGGCACGATGAACGGGACCCCATGCGCCCCCTTGCCGCAGGCGATACCGATGCCGTGCCCGATATGATGGAACGTGACCGCCCCCGCCGGCCGCGCCTTCTCCAGATGCCCGCGCACAATCCGATCCAGCTCCGCGGCCGGCAACCCCGGCCGGATCGCCTCCTCACCCCGGCGCTGCGCCTCCTCCAGGATCAGGTGCATCTCCGCCTGCCACGCCGCCGGCCGCCCAATCACGAAGTTGCGCGTCGTATCGGCCTGATAGCCGCGCACCACCGGATAGATGTCGGCGATCAGAATATCGCCGGCCGCCATCACCCGCCCCATCGGCGACGCGCCGCCCTGCCCCGAAATCTCCGGCCCGCCGGAAAACTCGCCGTGCAGATCAAACACCCCGCCCAACTTGTTCGCCATCGCCAGCCACGCCTGCGCGAAGACCTCCAGATCGGTCTTCCCCGGCCGCAACGTCGCCTGCGTCGCCGTAAAGCCCACGTCGTTCAGCCGCACCGCGATGGCCAACTGCTCCTGATCCCACGCATCCTTGATGACCCGCTCCTGCATCAAGAACTGGCCCACATCCAGCAATTGTTCGCCGGTCAGCTTGAGCAGCGCGCCCAGCCCGCGCCAGAAATGCTGCGCGTCCACGCCCAGCGCCTTGCCGGCCAGCCCCAACCGGGCCACGGCCTCCAACACGGCGCGGTCGCGCTCGGCGAACTCATCCACATAGCGCTCCAGATCCGCCATTGCCAGATTGGCGTAGGTGATCACCTCCACCGGATCATCGCCCGGCCCTTGCGCGGCCGTATCCACGCCCATCTGCGGCGTCACAGCCACGGCCGCCCGGCGATCCAGCGCCAGAAAAGAGAGGAAATGCGGATTCGGCAAAAAGCCGGTCAGATAGAAGA
>CAIQJD010000926.1 GCA_903872005.1 uncultured bacterium
CGATGACAATAAACAGATGCTCTTCGACCGCGGCATCCCCGACCCCTTCAAGGGCGAGTGGCCTGAACGGGCCTTGCGCTTCTGGGAAACCTATGTCGCCAAGAGCGCACGCGGCTGGACGTTCCTGGGCGCGCCGGTCGCTCCGCCGGGTCAGTCGCCCAGCTACTACGGCCTTCCCTACGCGTCCCATGATGGCCCATTCACTCTGGCCGTCTCGCTACGCGGCGCGGCGCAGTTCTGTCTTGACCTGGCGCTGGATCCAGACTATGCCTGGCGACTGTTGGACTTCTTGACCACGGCCTTGATCGAGCGCACGCGCGCCTGGCGCGCGTTGGTTGGCGCGCCGGCCAAGTCAGACAACTACTGGACGAGCGACGACGCCGTGCAATTGATCTCTACGGACATGTACCGCCAGTTTGTGCTGCCCATGCATCGCCGCATCTTCAACGAGTTGGCGACGGAGAAGAACCGCACGATGCATCTCTGCGGCGATGCGCAGCGCCATTTCGTGACGATTCGAGACGGCGCCGGCGTGAGCGCCTTTGACGTCGGGTTTCCCATTGACTTCGGCCGGCTGCGCCGAGAGCTTGGCCCAGACGTGATCATCTCCGGCGGCCCGCCGGCCATGCTTTTCCTGGAGGATGACGCCACTCTCGTCGCGCGCGAGACCGAACGCATCCTCAGCTCTGGGATCCTGGACGGCGGGCGCTACATTTTGCAGGAAGGGAATGTTCTGCCCCCGCGGGCGCGCCTGCACGTCTGCGAGGCGTTCTACGCGACGGGGAAGCGCTTGGGGCGTCTGGATGCGACCTCACGCAGACCGTTCGATGCGCCGTGAGACGCAACCCCATCGGCCGAGATCCATGGAGGCATACACGTCATGTATCTGTGCGAACTTGACAAGGACTGGCGACTCCGCCAGGAAGAACTCTACTGCGGCAGAGACGACTACCCCGCCGTCGCCGGCCGGCGGGATGGCTGGATGGATGTCGCGTCGCTCCCATGCGACGCGCATGTCCCGTTGATTGCGGCCGGCGTCATCGAGGAACCGCTGGTCGCCGACCACTGCTTCAAGTCGCAGTGGATGGAGGGCAAGTCGTGGTGGTTCAAGAAGACTTTCACGGCCGGCGCGGCGCTGCTGGCAACCGACAACAGCGAGCTGGTCATGGAGGGACTGGATGCCCACGCCGACATCTTCCTCAATGATACGTATCTGGGCCATCATCCCAGCGCCATGTACCCCTTCCGCCAGGACGTGCGCGACCGGCTGCGGGAAGGGGAAAACGTCCTGGTCGTTCGCCTGACTACCGGCAGCGAATACTACTCCGACCTCGATCTGACCAAGATCAAGGACTTCATCTCGTGCGAGTACAAGCGCGGCCGCGCGCCGCGTGGCGATGACCGCCGCGCGATGTTACGCAAGCCGCAGTATGTCTATGGCTGGGATTGGACGCCGCGCCTGGCAACCTGCGGGATCATGGGCGACGCGCGCATTGAAGCCTACCGCGGCCTGGCTATCCGCCACGTCAAGTTCACCACGCGGGAGCTACGCCCAGAGGCCGCCTCCGTCCGCGTCGAGGTCGAGCTGGAAAATCTCTGCATCATCAACACGCTGGACGCGACTCTGCGCCTGGCTATCAGCCTGGATGGCGCGCCGGCCGGCGCGCTGCAGCAAGACCTCTTCCTGACCTCCGGCCTGAACTACGTCGCCTTTGATCTCGATATTGCCAGGCCGGCGCTATGGTGGCCCAACGGGATGGGCGATCAGCCGCTGTACCAGGTGGATGTCGCCGCTGAAAGCCCGGCCGGCTATGCGGATGCCCGGCGCATCCATGCCGGCATCCGCACGGTGCGCCTCAATACGGAGCGCCTCGACGCGGCCAATCGTCGCTTCGCCTTCGAGATCAACGGCGTCCGCATCTTTGGTAAGGGCGGGAACTGGGAGACGCCCGATTCCCTGTATGGCCGCGTGACCGATGCCAAGTACGAAGCCCTCGTCCAAGAGGCTGCCGAGGCGCACTTCAACATGTTGCGCGTCAACGGCTGCAATGCCTATGAACGGGACTTCTTCTACGATTGCTGCGACCGTTATGGCATCCTGGTGTGGCAGGATTTCGCCTTCAGTTGCGCCGCCTATCCTGACGAGCTGGAGTGGTTCCGTCGCGAAGCCGAGCAAGAGGTCGCCTATCAGGGGCGCCGGCTCGCCAATCACCCCTGTCTGGCCCTCTGGTGCGGCAACAACGAATGTCAGGGCCATCTGGTCACCTATCGCGAGAAGAGCTATTGGGCCGGCGCGCGCAAGCCAGCCTCTTCGGCCGGCATGGCCCTCTACAACGTGAGCATGCCGCGCATCCTGCATACCATCACGCCGGAGATTCCCTACTGGAACTCCTCGCCCTACGGCGGCGAGGAGGATATGGACAGCAGCGCCTATGGCGACCGGCACCATTGGGACTGCTACATGAGCCGCGAGATGAGCGAGCGCATTACGCCCGAACAGTACGACAAGATTGCTTGCAAGTTCGTCTCCGAGTTCGGCTGCGCCGGCCCCACCGGGAAGGATACCCTCTCCCGCTACTTCGGCGGTGAGCCGGTGGAGATGGACAGCCCCATCTGGAAGCTGCACACCAATACCTTCGAGAAAGGGACGACGAAAGCTGCGCTCCAGAAGCACTACGCGGACCCGGCGACGCTGTCGCTCGACGAGTATCTGCTCTACGCCGGCCTTTTCCAGGGCGTGATGCTCGGCTATGCGCTGGATGCCATGCGTTGTGCTGCGGACAACGCCGGCGCGCTCATCTGGAGCTACAACGATGCCTGGGGCGAGATCGGGTGGAGCATCGTTGACTACTATGTCAATCGGAAGATCGCCTACTACTTCGTCAAGCGCGCCTTTGCGCCGGCGCGGCTCATCTTGCGCCAACGCGCCGGCGGCGTCCATATCCTCGCGTTGAACGATAGCCCGCACCGGCTGGAGTTCGAGCTGGAATATGGTTACATGACCTTCGTCGGTCAGGCGCACGATCTGGAGCGTCATGCGCTGGTCGTGCCGCCCTACGGCAGAGCATCTATCGTGACGCGGCCGGCCGGCCATGATCCCACGCTCGGCGTGACCTTCGCCCGGCCGATCCATCAGGCGGCGATCTTGCCGGCCGTACTGCGCCGCGCCGACTATCGTGCGTTGCAGCTTCCGCCGGCTACCCTGTCCATCAGCGACGTGCAGGCCGGCGGCGATACCATCGCCTTCACCGTATCGAGCGACACGTACGCGCACGGCGTGCACTTCGGCCTCGACGACCGCGCCCATCTCTCCGACGCATACTTCGACCTGTTGCCTGGCGAGGCGCGGCGCGTCGTCGTGACGCCCGGCGCTGCGCCCATCTACCCGCACGACCTGCGCGCCGGCCACGCCGGCCGGCCCCTGGCGATGCCGCACACGGAGATACACCCATGACCCACACCGCCCCTTTCACCTGTCTGGTCGCCCTCGGAGACAGCATCACCATGGGCGCGTCTGCGACGCGGCCGGAGTTCGCCTGGGTGGCCCGGCTGGGCCGGCTCCTGGCTGAGTTCCAGGACGCGCCGCCCCGCGTCATCAACTCCGGCGTCAGCGGCAACCTCATCTCGCCGCGCAGCCGCGCCTACTGGCACACCGATTCGGCCCGGCCGAGCGCGCTGGAGCGCTACCGGCGCGATGTGACGGCGCACCGGCCGGACCTGGCGCTCCTCTCCTTCGGCCTGAACGACATGCGCTGCGGCACGCCCCTCGAAGGCTTCATGCGCGACCTGGATGCGCTGGTGCAGGGCATTCGGGCCGAGACGCCGGCGACCGTCGTCCTGGTCGGCGTCTATTTCATGACCGGCTTTCAGCAACACGGCGCGGTCTGGGGCCATGCCGATCTCGCCAAGACGCGTCGGTGGAACCGTCGGATCGAGCGCTACGCGACGGCCCATGACCTCATCTTTGCCGACGTCTATCGCGCCCAGGGCGAAGCGGCCTGGGGTGTTGACAACGACGGGGTCCACCCCAACAACCTGGGGCATGCCCTCATCGCGCAGGGCGTCTTTCAGGCCCTCGCGGCGCGGTTCCCGCACCTCAGCGTCAAACCTTATCGCGACGCGCTGGATTACGCGCGCTGGGCCGATGCGGTGGAGATCCCGATGCGTAGTTACGCCGGCATCGCCGGCGCGACGGACGGAGATCGCCCATGAGCAGCGCCGCGCCGCGCCGCGAAACGATGACGTCCCGCCAGCGGGTACTCAATACGCTCAACCGCAAGCCGACCGACCGCA
>CAIQJD010000927.1 GCA_903872005.1 uncultured bacterium
AAATGCACGTTCAACACATCGCCGAGCGCCAGGCCGGCGCCGGCGCCACCTCTGGCTGAAGCCAAGAAAGGCACCTTATGCTCGACCTCATCGTCACTGGCGGTACAATCATAGACGGCATCGGAGATACCCCGATACGGGCCGACGTGGGCGTCCGCGCCGGCAAGATCGCCGCCATCGGCGATCTCTCGACGGCCGATGCGCCGGCCCTCGATGCGGCCGGCATGGTCGTCTGCCCCGGCTTCGTGGACATTCACAGCCACTCCGATTTCACCCCCCTGGTAGACCCGCGCGTCCGCAGCTCCGTTGCCCAGGGCGTCACCACCGAGCTGATCGGCAACTGCGGCCACGGCTGCGCGCCCATCACCGATCCGGACCTTGCAATCTCCTGCATCTACGGTTGGCACCCCAGCGTGCCCATCACCTGGCGCGACTGGGATGGCTACTACGAGCGCCTGGAAAGCGTGAAGCCGGCCGTCAACTTCCTCTCCCTCGTCCCCAACGGACTGCTGCGCGTTGCCGTGTTGGGCGTCGCCGACCGGCCGGCAACCCCTGACGAGACGCGCCAAATGGCCCGCTATCTGGAAGAAGGCATGGATCGTGGTGCCTGGGGCTTCTCCACCGGCCTGGAATACCCTGTCGAGCGCGCCACAAGCGCCGAAAACATAGATGCCTTATGTAAAATCGTGGCCCGGCGTGGCGGTCTCTACGCGCCGCACGCGCGCAACCGCGATAGCACCGCCATCCCGGCCATTGACGAAATGCTGGCGACGGCGCGCGCGACCGGCGTCCGCACGCACATCCCACACCTCCTGCCCCGCCGCGCCGGCCCCCAGGACTACAGCATCCTCTCTCTGGAGCGCATTGACGCCGGCCTCGCCGAGGGCCTGGACGTCTCCGTGGACATGCACACGCGACCCTTCGGCCTCACCAATCTCAACGTCGCCCTGCCGCCCTCGGCCTTCGAAGGCGGCCCGGAGAAGCTGCGCCAGCGACTCCGAGATCCACAGACCCGCCGCGCCTTCGCTGAACGCGATAACATGATCAAGAGCTACTCGGTGAGCGGCTGGGAGCGCGTGAGAGTGCTGACCAGCGCGCGCCGGCCGGACCTCATCGGCAAAAGCTTCCGCGACATTGCCGACGCCGCCGGCATCCCACCCTTCGATGCGGTGCTCGACCTGCTGCTGGATGAAGCCGATGACCCATACTACCCGTTGGTGCTCTGCGAGGCGCACACCGAGGCGCAGATGCTCCGCATCTTCCAGCATCGCATCTGCATGGCTGCTTCCGACGCCACCGCCCTCTGCCCCGACGGCCCCCTGGCGACCCAGATCTTTCACGGCGCGTACACCTGGGTCTCCTGGTTCATCCGCCGCTGGGTGCGCGAGGAGAAAGCCTTCACCCTGTCGCAGGCCATCAAGAAAATGACATCGCTGCCGGCCGACCGCATCGGCCTGACCAATCGCGGGCGACTGCGCGAAGGCTACTGGGCCGACATCGCCGTCTTTGACCCGAACACCTTCGCCGACCGCGGCACGACGACCCAGCCCAATCAGTTGGCCGTCGGCATGCGCCATGTCCTCGTCAATGGCGCGCCGGCCATGCGCGACGGAGCCTTCACCGACGCGCCCGGCGCCGGCCGCGTCCTGCGCCGTTGATGGGTCATCCTATGCCAGACAGCCCGGTCGTCACCCCGCGCCACCGCATCCTCGCCGCGTTGCAGCAGCGGCCTGCGCCCCTGCCCTGGATCGAGATGCTCTTCCACAAGGACGTGGCTGCCAACATCCTCGGCCGGCCGGTCGCCGGCATTGCCGCCGACAATCCCTCCTTCGCCGATCAGGCGGCGCTCTGCGATGCGACCGGTCTCTGCGCCGTCGGCCTGCCCATCTACGACCGCTTCGGCTCACACAAGGAGAAGACCGAGCGCAGCTACCACTGGGTTCCCCACATCCATGATTGGGACGACCTGCCCTCCCTGCGCTTCCCTTCCGTAGACAAGTCCGCTCTGCGCGCCCAGGCCGCCGCCGCAGCGGCGGCCATCGGCGACCGAGGACTGGCCTTCTTCCCGGCCGGCATGTTCTGCGTCGCCACGACGATGAACGACATGGGCTTCGAGAACTTCTGCACCAGGCTCTACGACGATCCCGGTCTGGTGCGCGCCGTCATGCAGGGTTATGCCAACTACAACGGCCAGCTCCTGGAATACTTCTCCGCGCAGCCCGAAGTGGACTTCATCTGGGTGGCGGACGACATCGCCTACAAGACGTCCACCTTCTTCTCGCCGGCCATCTTTCGCAAGCACATCCTGCCCCTATGGCGCGAATTGGCCCAGTCTATCCGCAAGCCCTGGATCTTCCATTCCGACGGCGACTTCAGCGCCATCTTGGATGATCTGCTGTCCCTCGGCATGGCCGGCATCCACCCGTTAGAAGTCGGCGCCATGGACATCTTCGCCCTCAAGGCGCGTCTGGGATCCCGCGTGGCCCTCGTCGGCAACGTAGACATGGGGCTCTTGACCTCCGGCACGCCGGCCGAAGTGCAGACCTCCGTCCTTGAGCTGGCCGAGCGTCTCAACGCCGGCGGCGGCTATCTTCTCAGCTCTGGCAACTCCATCTCCGCCGATTGCCGGCCAGAAAACGTGGCTGCCCTGGGACAAACGCTGGCCTCTTGGAACCATTCTCGACAACCACTGACACCTTCCCCCAATCTTCACGAGGAGAAATAGGTATGGCGAAAACCGACATCACCTTCCGCGTCGGTGTAGACATCGGCGGCACCTTCACAGACATCGTCCTGCAACGCAGCGACGGCGCCATGATGACCAAGAAAATATCCTCTACCCCTGATGACTATAGCCGCGCCATCTTACAAGGACTGGAAGAGTGCATCGCCGAGTTCTGCTTCCCCGGCTCTGCCATCCAGGAAATCATCCACGGCACAACCGTCGCTACCAATGCCATCCTGGAGCAGAAGGGCGCACGCACCGCGCTCATCACGACGAGCGGCTTCCGCGACGTCCTGGAATTGCGCCGGCTGCGTACTCCCGAACTCTACAACCCCTTCTGGGTCAAGCCCAAGCCCCTCTCTCCACGCCGGCTGCGCGCCGAAGTGAACGAGCGCATCAACGCCCGCGGCGAAATCGTCAAACCCCTCGATCCAACAGCCGCCCTGGAGGTCTTGCGCCGCGTCCTGACCCCGGACGTGCAGGCCGTCGCCGTCTGCCTGATCAACTCCTACGCCAACGGCGCGCACGAGCAAATCATCAAGGACCTTCTACTCCAACATTTTCCCGGCTTGCACTTCTCCATCTCCTCGGAAATTCTGCCTGAAATCAAGGAATATGAGCGCACCAGCACCACGGTCGTCAACGCCTACATCATGCCCATCGTGGAGGAGTACCTCAAATCCCTGATGTCAAGCCTCCAGGCGCATGGCATCGCCGCGCCCCTTCTGGTCATGCAATCCAATGGCGGCATGACCACGGCCGCCGGCGCGATCCAGAAGCCGATGCACATCATCGAATCTGGCCCGGCCGCCGGCGTCACCGCCTCGGCCCATTTCGCCCGCCGGCTTGACCTCCGCAACCTCATCGCCTTCGACATGGGAGGCACCACCGCCAAAGCATCGCTCATCGAAGACGGCCAGGTGACACAGACGCCCGAAGCCGAAGTCGGCGCGCAACTCTCTTCCATCAGCCGGCTGATGAAAGGCAACGGCTATCTACTGCGTTCCCCCTTCATTGACGTGGCCGAAGTCGGAGCCGGTGGGGGCAGCATCGTCTGGCTCGACAAAGGCAACCTGATTCACGTCGGCCCCCAAAGCGCCGGCGCGGCCCCTGGGCCGGTCTGCTACGAACAAGGCGGCACAGAACCAACCCTGACCGATGCCAACGTGGCGCTGGGTTTCATTAACCCAAGTCACCTCCTGGCCGGCGCCATGCGTATCAACCGCGACGCTGCCATCGCCGCCCTGAACGCCAAGATCGCCGGCCCGCTCAACCTGGATCTCTACGAATGCGCTTACGGAATCCACCTGATCGGCGATTCCAACATGACCCGCGCCATCCGTGCCGTCTCTACCGAGCGCGGCCGCGATCCGCGCGAGTTCGCGCTCTGCGCTTTCGGCGGCAGCGGCCCCGTCCACGCAGCCACCCTGGCGGCATCCCTGGACATCCGCAAGATCATCGTGCCGCCCTTCCCCGGCCTCTTCAGCTCCCTGGGCTTGCTCTTTGCCGACGTCGAGCATCACTTCTACCGCACCTACTTCAGCAAGTTCGACCAACTCGACCTGGCCCGGCTTCAAGGGATCATCGCCACTCTGGAGAGCGAAGCGCTGGCTACCCTGGCGGACGAAGGCTACGCCGGCCCACAGGTGCGGCTGACGCGGCAGGTAGACCTGCGCTATGCCGGCCAATCCTACGAGCTGACCATCCCCCTGCCGGCCGGCGCCGTGACGCCGCAAACCCTCGCTGACTTGTCCGAAGCCTTTGGCCGTGAGCACGAAAAGACCTACGGCCACCGCGCATCCTCGGATCAAGAAGCCATCGAGCTGGTCAACATCCGCGTCATCGGCAGCGGCTTGCAGGAGCGGCAGATCGCCCTGACCGGCGATAGGATCATCGCTCGCGCCGCGCCGGCCGGCAGCCGACAAGTCTACTTCGGCCCGCGCTACGGCTTCCTGGAAACGCCAGTGATGGATCGGCCGGCGCTTCCAACCCAACCCACACGCGGCCCGCTCATCGTCGAAGAATACGACGCGACCACCGTCGTCCCGCCCAACTGGCAGGCTGCCCGCGATCCTGCCGGCAACATCGTTCTGGATCTACTGTAATTGATCTTGCATGGAGCAGATGATATGGAAGAAAGATTGCACGCCGACGCTGTCACTTTGGAGCTGCTCAAGAACGCCCTGGCCTCCATCGTAGATGAGATGGCCTTCACCATCATTCGCACCGGCTATTCATCGGTCGTCAAGAGCGCCATGGACTTCTCCACCGGCTTCTGTGACCCGGCCGGCGAGATGCTCGCCCAGGGCCTCACCCTGCCCAACCAGTTAGGCTCGATGCCCGACGCCATGGCCGCCGTTTTGCGTAAATTCAGCAAGGACATTTGCCCCGGCGACGCATTCATCATGAACGACCCCTACGATGGCGGCATGCACCTGCCCGACATCTTCGTCTTCAAGCCCGTCTTCTACGGCGAAGAGCTGATCGGCTTTGCTGCCACCGTCGCCCATCACACCGACGTCGGGGGGCGCGTCGCCGGCTCCTGTGCCTCCGACTCCACCGAGATCTTCCAGGAAGGGCTGCGGATCCCCCCCCTCAAGCTCTATGAGCGCGGCCGGCCAAACCGCACCCTGATGGATCTCATCGAGAAGAACGTGCGCGTCCCGGTCAAAGTCCTGGGCGACCTGCGCGCCCAGATGTCCGCCTGCCACATCGGCGAGCGAGAATACCTCAAGATCGTCGAGTCCTACGGGCCGGCGCGCCTGAAAGCCTATCTCGCCCAACTCCTGGACTACACCGAGCGCCGCACCCGCGCCGAGATCGCTGCCCTGCCAGATGGTGAGTACGAATTCACGGACTACATTGATGACGATGGCATCAATCCAGACCCAATCACCATCCATGTGAAAGTGACCGTCGCCGGCGGCGACATCACCGCCGACTTCACCGGCACATCGCGCCAGGTACAGGGAGCCATCAACTCAACCTTCCCATTCACCAAGTCCGCGGTCTATCTCGGCATCCGCTCGATCATTGATCGCGCCATCCCCAACAACGGCGGCTTCATGCGTCCCATCCACGTCATCGCCCCCGAAGGCAGCATTGTGAACCCGCGTTTCCCCGGCTCGTGCGCCGCGCGCGGCCTCACGGGCTTCCGCGTCACAGACGCCGTCTTCGGAGCCATGGCCCAGGCCGTCCCGGAACGCATCATGGCGGCCAGCGAAGGCGGCCTCACCATCGTCAGCCTCGGCGGCTACGATGAGAACAACGAGCCATTCGTCCTGGTGGACCTGCTCGGCGGGGCCTGGGGCGGCCGGCCGGACCGCGACGGCATCGAGGGCATGCCCTGTTTGGCGGCCAACATCTCCAACGTACCCTGCGAGCTGGTCGAAGTCGAGCACCCTCTCGTGATCGAGCAATACGGCTTCGTCCCCGACACCGGCGGCGCCGGCAAATACCGCGGCGGCCTCTCGCTCATCCGCGACTACCGCCTCACCGCGCCGTGCGCCACCCTGCAAATCCGCTCCGACCGACGCAAAATACTACCCTATGGGCTGGCCGGCGGACAACCCGGCACGCCATCCAACAACATCCTCAATCCGGATACCGACAACCTGGTCCTGCCCAGCAAGGTGACCACCACCATCCAGCGCGGCGACGTCTACCGCCACATCCTCCCCGGCGCTGGCGGCCATGGCGACCCCCTGGAGCGCGATCCTCAGGCCGTCCTGGAAGATGTCCTGGACGAGAAATTCACGCCGGCCTACGTGCGCCGCGCCTACGGCATCGTGTTGACCGCCGATGGCAAAGCCATTGACGAGCCGGCCACCGTCGCCCTGCGCGCCGCCATGCGCCCGGCCAACCCATGAGCATCTTTGCGGAATTGACAGAACCGTTTTAGAATACAACCAACAACCGCCGTCACAACACGAAGCAAACGAAACAAACGGAGGAAAGGAAAGGCACATGACTCTCAAGTACTTCCAGCGCGTCGCGGCCCAAACTTCCACCCGCTGGTGGGTCAATAACCCCAACGAGGCCGAAACGATCCTCGCCATCGCCAACGGGGCAATCAACTGCACAACCAATCCATCATTCTGTTCCAAGCTTCTCACCAACGACGCTGCCTATCTGAATGGCATCATGGACCAGGTTGTCAAGGAAGTCGAAGATGACGACGAAGCCGCCGATGTCGTCTATCAGAAGACGTCCGAACGCATCATGCGCCGCTTCCGCCCCCTGTACGACTACACCCACGGAGCGTCCGGCTACGTCACCCTTCAGGCCGACCCGCGCGAAGATGATGACGCCGACCTGATCATCAAGGCCGCCCTGCGCCATCGCAAACTTGGCCCCAACTACATGGCGAAAATCCCGGTCATCGAAGCCGGCATTGCCGCCATCGAAACCATGGTCAAAGAGAATATCCCCACCTGCGCCACGGAAATCTTCGCCATCTCCCAGGCCATCTATATGTGCGAGCGTTGGGAAGCCGCCGTCAAGAAGTATGGCAACCGGCCGCCCTTCTTCATCACCCACATCACCGGCATCTTCGATCAGCATCTGGGCAACGTCGTCAAAGAAAAGGGTATTGACATCGCCCCTGGCATCCTGGCCCAGGCCGGCTGCTGCGTCGGCCGGCGAGAATACCATGTCGTCCAAAAGCGCGGCTACCAAACCACGCTCCTGGGCGGCGGGGCGCGCGGCATCCAGCACTTCACCGAATTCGTCGGCGGCGACATGGACATTACCATCAACTGGTCCACCGCCGATGAGCTGATTCAGGCCGGCCCGCCGGCCGTCAAGCGCATCAACGCCGTCACGCCACGCGCCGTCATTGCCGAGCTAGACGCCAAGCTCCCAGAATTCCGCCAGGCTTACGCCGAAGATAGCCTCACCATCAAGGAGTTCAAAGCCTTTGGCCCCGTGCAGCTTTTCCGCACCATGTTCCTGGACGGCTATGGCAAGCTCGTCAGCGCCGTCAAAGCGCGACGCGCCCTGCTGCACTGATCGCGCAGAGAGAGTCTTGTGCTCAGATTCGATGCGAACCTGACCTACCTGTTCCAGGAAGTCGCCTTCTACGAACGCTTTGAGCGCGCCCGGCAGGCCGGCTTCACCCACGTCGAATTCCTGAACGTCTTCCAGTTCGACCTGGATCAACTCAGGAGCGCCGTGAACGAAGCCGGCCTCCGCATCGTGCAATTCAACGTCCTGGATGGCGACATGCCCGCCGGCGAGCGCGGCTTCGCCTCCCACCCCGACCAGCGCACTCGCTGGCGCGCCGCCATCGAGCAGGCCCTCGACATCGCCGCGCAATTGCATCCCATCCAGATGCACTCTCTGGTCGGCATCGTCCGCGCCGACCTTGCGCCGGCCGACCAGGTCGCCGTCCTGATCGAAAACCTCCACTGGGCCATCCCGCGCCTGGAACGCGCCGGCATCCCCCTGATGCTGGAGCCGCTCAATCTCGCCGACAACCCCGGCTACCTCATCTCGCGCATCGAAGACGCCGTAGACATCTTGCAGCGCGTCGCCAGCCCCTGGTTGCGCCTGCAATTCGACTGCTACCACGTGCAACGCGGCCAGGGCGACCTGCTCCGCCGGCTAACCGCTGCCGCCTCCCACCTCGGCCATGTCCAGATTGCCGACAACCCCGGCCGAGGCCGGCCCGGCTCCGGCGAAATCAACTACCGCAACGTCCTGGCCGCGCTAGAGCGCCTCGGTTATGACCGCTACATCGGCCTGGAATACCGTCCCGCACCCGACACCCTGACCGCGTTGGACTGGCTGCCCCATTCCGCCCGCTCCGCCGGCTGTGCCGCAGCCGATTTGCGACTCTCCTGATTACTTTCCAGGACGCGAATAACCCGCCGGACTTGCGTTCAGCGGGTTATTAACTTCGCACTATTTAGTTACAGTCAACGTAAGGCTACTTGCCCAACGTGTTGCCCCAGCGCTCGAAATGCACGCGATGCTGCTCGTACACTTCGGCTTCTGTGTGCGGCTGCGCCGGCTCCACCGGATACCCCAACGCCACAATCGCCGCCACGCCGATCTCCACAGGGATGTGCGCCATCTGTGCCAGCACGCCATCCAACTTATCCCACATGGGATTCACAGGACTCGCGATCCACGCCGACGCCAACCCCATCGCCGTCGCCGCCACCAGAAGATTCTGCGTCGCCGCGCCGGCATCCAGATCCCACGTATCGGTAATGCGCTTCTCCCCCAACACAGCCACCAACACCGGCGCTTGCGCCATCGCCGCATCCAGGCGCAACGCCGCAACCAACTGCCCCTTCGCCGCGGCCCCGCGCAGGACCAAGAAATGCCACGGCTTGCGTCCCAATCGCGTCGGAGCGTACATCGCCGATTGCACCAACTGGCTGATCGTCGCTTCCGTCACTTCCTTCGCCGCAAACTGAAACGCCGTCCGGCGCGCCAGAATCGTGTCAACCATCACATTGCCTTGCGTTCCCATACTCACCTCCCGCCTAGTCTCCATAGCCTCTAGACATAAAGACGCTGCCCATTGGGGCCCTAGAACTTCAAGCCTTCCCAGCTCTCATAATGGATGCGCGTGCTGACCAGATACGTATCCGGTTCATGGCCGGCGCGCGTCTCGGCGGGATACCCCAGGGCAACAAAGGCGAACAACTTCAGGTTGTCCGGCAAACTGAAGAGCGTCCGCAACATCTCCTCCGTCTGCGCCTCAAAAGCCACATCCGGCGCGCCAATCCATGCGCCCCCCAGACCCAGGCCGGCCGCCGCAAGATTGATATTCTCCACCGCGGCTGCCAGGTCCAACCGCCAACCCGGCGAAACCGACGTGTCAGCCAGAGCCACTACCAGGACCGGCGCCTGTTGCACATACGGGTGCAAGCGCATTGCTCCAGCGACAGCCTTCTTCGTAGCCGCCTCGCGCACCACCAGGAAATGCCACGGCCGGCGGTTCATGACCGACGGAGCGCTCATCCCTGCCGCCAGGATAGTTCGCACCTGAGCGTCGCTCACCTCTTGACTGGTAAACCGTCGGGTCGTCCGGCGGTTCTGGATCGTCTCCAGCGCACTTTGAGTCACCATGATAGCCTCCTCGTATATCGGCCAAGACGTACTGCCGTCGCGTGACCGAAAATCCCCGGCCCATCTTACACATAGCTTGTATTCTAGCATCATTGACCCTTTTTGTCAATATACTTGACCATTTTTGTCAACAGTCCAATTGCAATCCAGCGCATCTTCCCCCGCGCACCGGCGCAACCCGCGCCGCTCCTCCTGCGTACAAGGAATGAGAAGAACGCAAACAAAGACAATTTGGAGGTCGCGACGCATCTATGAAAAACCTTGCCTTACCCATCCTCATCATCCTGCTGGCCCTCGGCACAGCCTGCTCATTCGCGTTCACTGGAACCGGCGCCAATGTCACCGGTTCCGGCCGGCTCATGGACAAGCAATACGATTTGACCGGCTTCACCCGTGTCGAAATCGGCCACGGCGCGCGCCTCACCGTTTCCCAGGGCGCAGCCTTCGCTACAACCGTCACCGCCGACGATAACCTGTCCCAATACCTCATCGTCGAAAAGCGCGGCGACACGCTCTACATCGGTCTGCAACCCGGCAGCTACCGCAACTTCACCCTGCGCGCCAACGTGACCATGCCGGCCATGCGCGGCCTGATCCTCTCCGGCGGCAGCCACACCGACATCGCCGGCTTCCGTTCTACAGAATACTTAGACTTGAATATCTCTGGCGGCAGCCAGCTAGACGGCGAATTACAGGCCGGTGTCGCCGCCATCACAGCCTCCGGCGGCAGCCGCGTCACCCTCAAGGGCGCATCCACGGGCCTCAGTCTGAACAGCTCCGCCGGCAGCCCCATCGAGCTGGGCGAATTTGTAACGACCGGCAATGCCGGGGTAACTCTCAGCGGAGGCACACGCGCCACCATCAACCTCTCCGGCCGGCTTGACGCTAACCTCAGCGGCGGATCCACGTTGCGCTACCGTGGATCCCCCACCCTGGGAACAGTCAACTCCAGCGGCGGCAGTCAGATCAGCGCCGCCAAATAGCGACGCCATCGCCGGCGCTCCGCCGCCCTCTGCGGAGCGCCGGCCCTTCTGGGTCTGTTTCACGTTTTGGGGGATGGGCATCGTGGCTGGCCCCTTGTGGGCGTTTTGGCCTGGGTCAGACGCGCACAAGGCGCAAGGCTACACACGCGCCAAAAATTGAAACACACCCGGCCCTTCTCCCCTGCTTGACAATCCCGCAGACTGGCGCTATAAAGACCTCAGACTTCCCAGCCGGCCTGAGGCAATGGACATCCCCAACTTACTTGCGGCCGCCCAGCAACGCATCTTCCGCCGGCGCTCGCACCCAGAGACGCTGGAAGAACGCAATATCCGCCTTTTCACCATTGACACGGGCTGGAACGGCGTAGTCGGAGCCGGCATCGGGACCTTCCTGTCGGTGCTGATGGCGCGCCTCGGAGCCAGCAGCATCCTCATCGGCGCGCTCACCTCCATCCCGGCTCTCATCTCGATGATCGTATCCCTGCCGGCCAGCGCCTACATCGAACGGCAGCACAATCACGTCCGCGCCACCACCATCTACCGGCTCCTCTTTCGTCTGGCCTACGTCCTGTTGGCGTTTCTTCCCTTCTTAACGCATAAGTACTTCTCCATCCTGGCCGTGATCCTGTGGGCCTGGCAGGCCGCGCCCATGGCCGTCGCCGTCGTCGCCTGGACATCCGTCGTTGGGGCAATCGTGCCCCCGGCTCGCCGCGCCGAAGTCAACGGCATGCGCTGGGCCTTGTTGAGTACCGTGACCGCCGGCAG
>CAIQJD010000928.1 GCA_903872005.1 uncultured bacterium
CACGCCCGTACCGCCGCCCACGGCCACCCCGACGCCGGTTTCGCCCTGCACCCAGGACCCCTACGAATTCAATGATACCTTCTCGGCCGCCTACCTCATCAGCGCCGGCGTCTCCTATACCGACATGCGTATTTGCAGCGCCAACGACGTGGACTACTACCGTTTCCACGTCGCGGCCAATCAGCGCATCAACGTGGACCTGTTCAACCTGCCGGCCAACTGCGATCTGTGGCTCTTCAACCCGGCCGGCGCGGAGATAGACCAGTCCGCCAATGAAGGGACCGCGCCGGAGCGCATCACCTTCATCGCCGCCATGGCCGGCCAATATCGCGCCTACGTGGCCCCGCGCGTGGGCGCGCCGACCAACCCGTCGCCCTATGCGCTGCGCGTGACGCTCGACACGCCGCCCTGCCCCACGGACGACCAGGAGCCGAACAACAGCCTGGGGACGGCCTGGCCGGTCGGAAACGCCGGCCAGGAGGTTGGCTACATCTGCCCCGCCGGCGACGAAGACTGGTTCCGCTTCGACCTGGCCGCCGGCCAGCCCTTCCGCCTGGAGCTATCCCTCCTGCGGGCCAACTTTGACCTCTACCTGTACGGGCCGGCCGGCAGCCTGCTGGGTGTCTCGACCAATGCCGGCGTGGCGGATGAGGCCATCGTCGCGACGGCCGGCGCGGCCGGGACGTACTACGCGCGCATCTTTGGCCCGGCCGGCGATTTCAGCCTCTATGCCTACCAGTTCGCTGTCTCGTGGGCAGCGACGCCGACAGCCACCCACACCGCCACGCCCATCCCCTCGCCGACGCGCACCCCCACCCGCTGCCCGGCCGACGCCTATGAACCGAACGACGATTTCTTCGCGGCGCGCGCCATCATGACCGGCGTCCCCTACAACATCTTCATCTGCCCCAGCGGCGACGATGACTGGTTCAAATTCAGCGTCGCCGCCGGCCAGCAGATCAGCGTGGACCTGACCAACCTGCCGGCCGACTATGACCTCTACCTCTTCCACCCCAGCGGCGCAGCCGCGCGCCAATCCATCAATGCCGGCTCGACCCCGGAGCAGATCATCTACGTGGCCGCGGAGACTGGCGACTATCGGGTGTATGTGGCCGGCTTCGCTGGCCTCTTCAGCCCGCTCCCCTGCACCCTGCGCGTGACCCTGGGCGCGCCCCTCACAGCCACGCCGAGCTTCACGCCCAGCCCCACGCGCACGCCGACCCTTTCGCCCACGCCAAGCCGCACGGCCGGCCCCGGCCCCACCGCCACGGCCACGACGAATCCCTGCCCGGCCGATCCCTTCGAGCCGAACAATGACTTCTTCGCGGCGCGACCCGTCGCCGCCGGCGCGGTCTACAACCTGCCGCTCTGCCCGGCCGGCGATGAGGACTGGTTCAGTCTGACCGTCGTCGCCGGCCAGCAACTCGTCATTGACTTGACCAACTTGCCAGCCGACTATGACCTGTACCTGTTCCATCCGGCCGGCCAGTTGGCCGATAGTTCCACCCATCTCAACCTGAACGACGAGCGCATCGTCCATACAGCCGAGACGGCCGGCGCATACCATTTCATGGTCGTGGGCAGCGCCGGCGCATTCAGCCCCGCCCCCTACCGGCTCGCCGCGACCCTGGGCGCGCTCCCCAGCGCCACGCCTTCGCCCAGCGTCACCCTCTCGCCCACGCCCAAGCCCGGCCCCAGCGCCACGCCGACGCCGACCCATACAGCGACGCCGCTCCCCAGCGCCACGGCCACCCTCCCGGCCGGCGCGACCCCCACGCGCACGCCGACCCGCACCGCGTCGCCCACGCCCACCGAGACGGCCACGCGCACGCCCTCGCCTACCGCGACCCTCAATCTGACGCCGCCGCCCACCCCCGATGATCGCGAGCTGCTCATCAATGGCTCCTTCGAGGCCGGCCTCCTGGCCTGGGATTGGGATAGCACCGGCGACGTCACCGATCCGATCACCACCACCTGGACGACCCACGCCCAGCACAGTCTGGTCATGGGCGGCGGCGCAGACGACCTGATGGATGATCTGCGTCAGTATGTCTCCGTGCCCGAAGGGACCGACTGCCTGATCTTCAGCTTTGACCTGTACGTGGATGGACGCGACAAGCCCTGGGACGTCTTCTCGGCCGGCATGCTGCTGGCCGAAGGCGGCCGCACGGTCGCATCCTTCAGCGCCTCGGAGCCGGCCCCTTACGTCCAGCGCATCTCCGTGGATGTCAGCGATTGGCTGCCCCAGACCATCACCGGCGTCTATTTCTTCGCCCAGACGCGCGGCGCCAATCCGGCGCGCTTCTACGTGGATAACGCGCATCTGCGTATCTGCGCCGGGCGTCCCACGCCAACCCCCACGCCGGCGCCGGTGCAACTGATCCTCAACCCCTCTTTTGAGGATGAGCCGGGCTTCGAACCCTGGCTGTGGGAGACCAACAGTCAGGTGACCGACCCGATCTCGTACAACTGGCCGCGCTACGGCAGTCGTAGCGCTCTGCTGGGCGACGCCAACTCGCGCCGCGACCTGCTGCGCCAGGTGGTGAAGCCGCCCATGGATTCCCACTGCCTGCGCCTGGAATATGGCCTGCTGGTATGGGGCAATCGCGACATCAACGACAAGTTATACGTGGAGATCGTGTTGGGCGGCGCGCGCACCGTGGCGGCGCAGCACGACGGCCGGCTGGCCGGCCCCAGCGGCGCTCAGGACTACGAGTTCAGCCTCGACCTGATGGCCTGGC
>CAIQJD010000929.1 GCA_903872005.1 uncultured bacterium
ACGAGGACGATGTCGCCGGCCTTGACGCCGCAGCGGCGGAAGTCGTCGCTGGTGATCGGTTCGCCGGCTTTCTTGGCGGTGAGATCGCAGGCAACTGCTTCGCCCATGTAGCTAGTGAGGGGCATGTCCACGAAATCGGGGCCGCTGTCGGAGTACTTGTAGGGACACTCGGCATGCGTGCCCGAGTGGGTTTGCCCCTGAATGAAGTGCATCCGCGCGCCGTAAGCGATGAATTCCTGCACTTCGACCGGCCGGCCGAAGAGGCAGTCGCCGTGCAGGTAGTGTCCGTCCAGCTTGCGTTCGCCAGGGGTCATGGCGTAGGACAGGTCAATCACGCGATACTTGCTCAGGTCAATCACAGGGACATCTCCTTGACATAAGATACGCGCTTTCGTGCGTCAGACGGGCGAGTTTCTTACTTATGGGTCACAGCACGCCCAGCCCGGATGCGACGGCGGATAGGCCGGTCGCAATGATGATGAACAATGTGAGCTTGCGGAAGGCTTTGTCGGTCATGATGCGCGCCAGGCGGATGCCGACGAAGGTGCCCAAGAGGAGCGCCGGCGAGAAGGCCAGCGCGTAGGTCCAGACCTGGGAGGTCAGGAGACCGCCGGCAAGCTGCGATGGAATGGCGACGAGGCTGGTGATGGTGAAGAAGAGCGTGAAGTTGGCGCGGCAGACCTGCTTGTCCACGCCCTGGTTGGAGAAGAAGAGCACCACCGGCGGGCCGCCCATCGCGGTGCTGCCGGTAAGCAGCCCGCTGATGAAGCCGATGGGGAAGAAGGCGAGCTTCTCGTTTCGCACGGGGCGCGTGAAGCCGATCAGCATGGCGATGGCGGCCAGCGCGGTTACCGCGCCAATCATGATCTTGAGAGTTTGGGGGGCCAGCGCGAGGAGCAGATAGGTGCCCAGGGGAATGCCGATGACGCCGGTGACCATGAGAGGCCAGATGCGGCGTGGTTGCAGCCAGCGCCAGGTTTCGACCATGATGATGGCGTGGGTGAGATTGCTCAATAACGAGATGATCGGCACCACGACCTTGGGGGGCAGGACGATGACGAGCACCGGGACGGTGACCAGGGCGAAGCCGAAGCCGGTCAGGCCGGAGGTGACGCCGGCCAGGAAGACCGCGCCCAGTCCCAGGAGCATGGTGGGTGTGAGGAAGGCGCTGAGCATGGCTACGGATTGGCATCCTTTCCGACGGCATCCCACTCCGCCAGGTATTGGGCCTGGCCTTCAACCATGTAGGTTGTGGAGTAGAGGTAGACCGCGCCATTTGAGGCGACGGCCTTCTTGATGTCGGTGTGATCGGGCGATGCGAGGATGCGCTCGATGAGGGCGCTCAGCTCGGCCGGATTGATGTCGAAGAGGGTCTCCTCGAAAGTTTTCAGGCTGGTGGGGCGCGGGTAGATGCGGGCGTTGTCGCGCACGGTTTCGGCGATGGTTGCCAACGGGTCTTTGGCGGCGGCGCGGCCGAGGAGCGTGGCGTAGCCGGGGGCCATGTACTTCTCGGAGAAGAGATAGACGGCGCCGGTAGAGATGGTCAAAGAACGGATGTCGGCGTAGCGCTCGTCGGCCTGCATGGCGGCCAGGTCGAAACCGGGAGCGCTGCCGTCGCCAGCCGGTTCGGGCAGCTCCAGGTCGCGCAGAGGCGTGAGCTGGGCGCTCTGGGCCGAGTCGGCGCGCACGCGTTGGGCGACGCTGGCGCGTAAGCCCTCGACCTCGGCGCGCTGGGTCGCTTCGGCCGGCGTCATGGATTGGGTGGAGAAGAGATAGACTTCGCCGTTGGAGGCGAAGGCCGGCTGGATATCACTGTATTGCTGGTCGCGTACCATCTCTTCCAAGCTGAGGGGGGACGCGTTGGGCGCGGCCGGCGGGATGAGGGCCTCGACGGAGGCGATGTCGGTGAGCCAGCCGTGGGATTCAGCATTCTCTCGCACCAGGGCGGCGATGCTGGCATAGACTTCAGCGAGAGACGGCTCGGCCGGCGTTTCGATTGTGTTCTCGGATCCGGCGGCATCCTCTGGCCCGAAGCCGAATTCGGGATTATCGAAAATAGGGACGGAATCTTCCATGCGCGCGCTCCTTTGGGTAAATGGTCGGTCTCGATCGAGCGACAGACATGCACATGCGGGGGTCGAGACACGACCCCCGCATGATACGCAAACTATGCCGCTATTGTCAAATCAGCGACTATGCCGGCAACAGGCCCTCTTTCTCGAGCGTGTCGGCCACGTAGTCGAGTCCGAGGTCTTTCAGCGTGGCCCGGGTGGGCACGCCGGTGGTCTTGTCCCAACCGAATTCCGCGTAGAGCATGTCGCGGGCAACATCAATGTCCTTGCGGTCCATTTTGTTGGTGCCGGCGGCCAACGCGTCTTTGTCCTTGGGATATTCGTAGACCCAGCTCGGGACGAGGTCGTGCTTGGTGCGCAGGTCCTTCTCTTTCATGAAGCGCGCGGTGAGGGCGCGCAGCAGGGTGAAGATGCGCTTGCCGATCTTGTCCAGGTCATCCATGCTGGTCTTCTCGCCGGTGACGGCCGTGTAGAGCTTCGATTCCATGGCGCTATCGCCGCGATACTTGCGGTCCTTGCGCGGCGAAGTCCAGTATGGCATCATCCAGTTGCAGAGGGTGAGCGAATTGTGCAGTTCTTCGCGGATAAGAGACATCGCGGCGAATTTGGCGCGGGCCTGGGTCATGGGCGATTGCACGCCGCTCTTGTTGATGGCGTCGGCTGCGCCGAAGAGTTCTTTGGAGATCTCGGCCATGATCTCGTAGGGCAGGCCACTGGCGATGTAGTTGCTGTGGCTGTGGCAGTTC
>CAIQJD010000930.1 GCA_903872005.1 uncultured bacterium
CGGCGTCGACGCGGCCGGCTTCGCGCAGCCCGCTCAGGATGCGCCCCATCATGTACTGCATGGCGTCATCCGTGATGGGGCCGCTGGACATGGTAGCGGTGGCGAAGGTCGGGACGACCTCCACCCCATCCTCCTGCGCGGCCTTCAAGAAGCCGCCCGGCTCGGTCAGGGTGCCGGCCAGTTTGAGGATTTCGCCTCGGTCGGCGAAGTACATCCCTTTGCGGAAGAAGTCCAGATCGCAGCGCACCTGCGAGAACGAATTGGTCTCTTGACTGATGCCGGCGATAGCCGCGCGCATGTTCACCTCCAAAGGCTCTCAGCAATCAGCGGTCAGCGATCAGCTTTCAGCTCGCTGACCGCTGATCGCTGACTGCTGAACGCTACGCATAGATTTGCTTGTTCACACTGACCATCGGCCGGCCGCCGCTCAACACCAGGCGCACATTGCGGGCGCAGTCGTTCTGCAAGACTTCCAACGACTCCTCGGTATAGTAGGCCGTGTGCGGCGTGATGACCACGTTGGGCAGGCTGATGAGTTCGGCGTAAGTCTCCTCCGAGGGCGGATCCTCGCGCACCACGTCCAGGCCGGCGGCCTGAATCCAGCCCTCTTTGAGCGCCCGCGCCAGGTCGGGCTGGTTGACGATCTTGCCGCGGCTGGTATTGATCACTACCGAGGTCGGCTTGAGCCGGCGCAGCAGAGCCGCGTTGATCATGCCGGTCGTCTCCGGCGTCACGCCGACGTGCAGCGAGACGTGGTCGGCGCGGTCGAACAGCTCTTCCAGGCCCACCATCTCGACGCCGATGGCCGCGCCGGCCTCGGCCGGCACGTACTTGTCGTAGCAGATGACCTTCATCCCCAGCCCCTGCGCCTTGCGCGCCGTGGCCTTGCCAATGCTCCCCAGACCCACCAAACCCAGCGTCCGGCCGGTCAGCCGATAGATCGGCTTGAAGGGCGCGGTGGCCCAGGCCGCCGAGCGGCTCTTGATCCCATTGTTCTGGGCGATGAGCTTGCGCGCCGCGGCCAACAAGAGCATGATCGCCTGTTCCGAGACGTCCTCGGCGCAGAAGCCGGGCAGGTTGGCGACCGGGATATTGCGCTCGGTGGCCGCCGGGATATCCACGCCGTCCGTGCCGATGCCGTAGAGGCTGATGATCTTCAGCTTGGGCAGGCCGTAAACCAGCTCGCGCGAGATGTGGAAGGGACGATTGAGCATCAACGCATCGGCGTCTTTGCAGGCCGCGATGAGCTGATCGTCGGGGATGAGGGTGCGCAGGTTGACCAACTCCACGTCCATGCCGGCGAAGATCGCCTGCTCGCGCTCGTAAGACGTGAAGACATCATCCAACATGAAGACTTTGTACGTTGCCATTGCATCCTTCCTTGCGTCTGAAGCGTACTAATACCAGGGCTTGTTGTTGGCCAGGCCGATCAGGCTGGCGCCGACCGATACATCCGCGCCTTTGGCCGTGCGGAGGAAATCTTCCAGGCCCAGCAGGCAGGGGAAGAGGTATTCCTTCGTGCTGGCCTTGCCCATGTGGCTGATGCGGAAGACTTTGCCGGCCAGCTCGCCGGTCGCGCCGGCCATCATGAAGCCATGCTCTTTCTCCATGTACGCCACCATCTCTTTGACTTCCATGTCCGGCCGCTTCCAGATGGAAGTGACCGTGGTGGAGGCGTCCTCTTCGACGGCGACCAGATCGCAGCCGATGTTCTTCATGCCGGCGCGCACGATCCGTTGCGCCCAGGCGTAGCGCGCCCAGTGCCCTTCCAGGGTCTCTTCTTCCAGGATGCGCTTGAGGCTGGTACGCAAGGCCAGGACATTGGCGCAGGCCATCGTGATCGGATAGGGGTGCCAGGACGACCAGACCGGGCTTTCGACATATTCCTTCCAGGCCGACAGGTTGGTGTACCAGCCATGCCGGCGGTCGGCCTTCTTGGCGTCAATCAGCTTCCAGGCGCGCGGGTTGAGCGAGAGGAGGCCGATGCCGGGCGGCGTCTCCAGGCACTTGTTGGGCACGGTGCAGACCACATCCAGCTCCCACTCGTCCACCGGCAGGTTGTAGCCGCCCATGGCCGAGACCGCATCCACGAAGATCGGGAGGTCGTGCTCGTGGGCCACCTGGGCCAGCTCTTTGACCGGGTTCTTGACGCCGGTGCCGGTCTCGTTGGCGACCACCGCCACGCAGGCGATGTCGGGGTGCTGCTTGAGCGCCTCGCGCATCTTGTCCACGTCGGCGGCGCGGCCCCATTGCGACTCGACCTTGATGACCGGGAAGTCGTAGCCCTTGCAGATTTCCATGAGCCGGTTGGCGAAGGGGCCATTGCAGACCAGGGCGATCTTCTCGCCGCTGTAGAACATGCTCCCCAGGCAGGCATCCATCGCGCCGGAACCGGAAGAAGTGAGGATGTAGATGTCGTTCTTGGTCTGGAAGGTCCGCTTGATCAGCTCAATCGTCTCCCAGTAGAGCCGAATCCACTCGTCGCCGTAGTGCGGGACGATGGGCCGGCCCATCGTCTCCAG
>CAIQJD010000931.1 GCA_903872005.1 uncultured bacterium
GACGGCGCCGGCGATGTCGGCCGTGCTGGCGCCATCCTGGAGCGCCGTCAAGCGCGCCCGCGCGGCGGTGTGGGCGTTGGTCGCCTGTTCCAACGCCAGCGATTCGGGCAGCATGCCAATATAGGACGCGTTCTTCACCCGGTCATAAGCAGTCTGGGCCTGGCGCACAAGCGCTTCGGCGTTGGCAAGATCGGCGCGGGCGGCGATCAGGGCCTGGTCCGTCGCGCCTTCCTTGACTTTCAACAGAGCGGCCTGCGCGCCGGCCAGGACGGCCTCGGCCGCGGCGATCTCGGCCGGCAATGCTCCCTGCTGGAGGCGGGCAAGTTGCGCCCGGGCGGCAGCCACGCCGGCGGCGGCGGCCTCGACTTCTTGTGATCGCGCGCCGGCCTGCACTTGATCCAGGCCGCTCTGGGCGCGGGCAAGCTGCGCTTCGGCCCCGGCGACGGCGGCCTGTTGGCGGGCCGCATGGAGCCGCAGGAGCGGTTGGCCGGCAACAACGGAAGCGCCTTTCGTGACCAGCGCTTCCGCGAGGATACCCCCGCTCGCCATGCTGAGTTTGGCGCTGCGCGCCGGCGTCACGATGCCGTCGGCGATGACGTCGCCGGCCATCTTGACGCCGGCAACCGGCGTGTTCGCCGGCGGCTTGCCCTCGGCGGCCCGGGCGACGAGGCCAGACCGGCCGATGACGAGATAGCCCACGATCCCCAATACGACCAGGGCCACGATGCTGATCAGCCACTTCTGCATCTTCAGGCGTTTCATGTTCTTCAAGTTATTCAAGTTATTCAATCTCTTCAACCTCTTTACGAACAACCTCTCTCGCGAGTTATCTTTCAAAGACCCGCGCGTCCATCGCCATCCGCCGGCGCAGACGCCGCGCACGATTACCGGCCAGGGCCGGCGCTTCGGCCGGCTGCTTGCCAACCGGTATCCTCTGTTCCTGGCGTCAGGGCGTCGCCCTATTCGTAGGCAAGCACTTCATTGATCGTCAGGCGGGCCGCCTTGCGAGCCGGCACAATGCTCGCCACAATCGAAAGAAGAATCACCACCGCCAGCCAGAGGAAGATGCCCAGCGGGGTGAAGCTCAAGGGCATGGGGGAGTCGGACACGGCTTCTCCGATGATCTTGAGCAACAAAGAACTGATCGGCAGCGATAGGCCAATCGCCAGCATCCAGGTGATCAGGCCGATCACCAACGCTTCGACAATCACGGAGCGCATGATCACCAGATCCGCTGCCCCGATGGTACGCATCACGCCGATTTCCCGGGTGCGCTCCAGGACATTGATGCTCATAGCGCCCGTCAAACCGATGCTGCCGACGAACGCGGTCAAGATAGCCATGATCAACAAGAAGATGATCAGGACATTCAGCCCCAGGGCTGCCTTCTTACGCATGAGATAGCCAGATTGGACGCTCTGCACCGCGATCTTCTGCTCGGCCAGAGTGCGGCCAATGCGCTCGGTCAGCGCGGCTTGCGCCGCGGCGTCGTGAGCCTCCGTAGTGACGCGGTAGGATGTGGCCTGGTTGGGCATGCGGTTACTTTCCGCAATGAATTCGAAATCGGCGTATGCCAGGGGATCCCCAAACAGCCCCAGAAACGGGAATATCCCCACCACGGTCCATTCTTCCACGCGCTGCGCCGGCGTTTTGATCCTCAGCCGATCACCCGGTTTCAGATTCGGGTAAAGCTCGTAGATCGTATCGGACACGACGAGCGCCCGCTGCTCATGTGGCAGGAGCCAGCGGCCGGCTTGCAGGCTCAGATCCAGCAGCCTGGTATCCTGGGGCGGGGCAACAATGGAGAGATTGCTCACCAACGCATCGTTCGCGTCCCAAATCTCGCCGGCCGCCGCGGTCCAGCCTTCCACGGCTTTGACGCCGGGTATCTGCAAGAGAGTCTGCTGCATCTTGCTGACCCGGTCGGGATAGCGAATTTCCACCGTCACATCGCCCATGAAGTGCTGCAGTAACTGGTCCACCATGCTGCCCAGGGAGTCACGCACGTTGAACACCGCGATGAAGACCGCGCCGGCAACGGTCAGCGTGAAAACGGTCAGGAGCAGCCGGCCCTTCTTCCGAAAGGTATTGCGGAAAGAGAGCATGACCGGGCGCGATATCCATGGGAACCGGTGCAGGTTACGGCCGAAGAAGCCTGGCCCTGCAGCGCGCTGATTCGAGCGGTTGCTGTTGATGGCTTGCAGGACGTTGACCCTGGCGCC
>CAIQJD010000932.1 GCA_903872005.1 uncultured bacterium
CATACTCACTGTCCCAAAAGGTCTAGCGAGCCATCTCGCTGGTGAGCAGCCGATACAGCTCCGTCTCCATGCCCAGCACATCCGGGTCGCCGGCCTGGCGCGCCTCCGGCGGGCGCGCGCCGGCCACGCAGGCCCGCAGCCGCGCCGGCCGGCCGCCCAACACCGCCGCCCGATGCCCCACCAGCGCCGCCTCGCCCACCTCATGCGTCACGAAGAGCATCGGACGCGGCTTCAACTTCCACTCATCCAGCAGCAGGCGCAGCAGATCCATCCGCAGCAAGACATCCAGCGACTTGAACGGCTCATCCAGCAATAGCAGATCCGGGTCAATTGCCAGGGCGCGCCCCAGGGAGACGCGCTGGCGCATCCCCCCGCTGAGCTGATGCGGATAGCAGCCGGCCGCCTCGGCCAGCCCCAGCCGGGCGATGTAGGCCGCCGCGATGCTGGCGCGCTCGGCCGCCGGCGCGCCCTGCGCCTTCAGACCGAAGGCGACATTCTCTGCCACCGTGCGCCAGGGGAGCAGGCGCGGCTCCTGGAAGACGTAACCGATGCGCGCCGGCCGGACGATCTCGCCGGCGTCGGGGGTCAACAAGCCGGCGACCAAATTCAGCAGCGTCGTCTTGCCGCAGCCAGATGGCCCCAGCAGGCAGACGATCTCGCCCGGCGCGATGTCCAGGTGGATGTCTTGCAGCACGGCCTGGCGCCCGAAGGATTTGGCGACGCCGCGCAATTGCACCGCCGGCAACGTGCTCATCGCCTGAATCCTGCCCATTGGAAATTGGACGCGGACGAACGCGGATGCGCGCGGACGAGGAGGAGCGTGCAAGGAGCCATCTGGCGCGGATGGGCGCGCCAGATATGCTGCCGGGCGACTTCAGCTACAGAAGAAACCGCGTTTGTCGGCGTTCGTCCGCGTCCAATGTCTGAACAGCGAGGGGGAGTCAGGCTCATTGTTTCATCTGCTTTATCATATCTGATAGCGCCACGCTTCGACGCGCCGCTGGAGCGGGCGCAAGAGCGCGCCTTCCAGCAAGATCAGCAGCAGCACCGTCGTCAGCACCCAGGCGAAAACCTGCGGCGTCTCCAGGTAGATGCGCGCCAGGGCCAGCGCATGGCCCACGCCGGCGTCGCTCCCCAGCAGCTCGCCCATGACCCCGATCCGCACGGCCAGGCTGCCGGCCACGCTCAGGCCGGCGAAGAGGTGCGGCGACAGGGCCGGCAGGTAGATATCGCGCAGCAGCAGCCGGCCGCGCGCCCCGAAGACCCGCGCCATGCCCAGCAGGTCGGGGTCCACGGCGCGCGCGCCGGCGTAGGCATTGGCGAAGATCGTGGGCGTGGCGACGATGATGACGGTGACGATGGGCGTGGCCGAGCCGGTCCCGAACCAGATGAGCGCCAGGACGAGCCAGGCGATGGGCGGCGCGCTGATGGCCAGGTCGGCGGCCGGCTTGAGCAGCGGGTAGAGCCAGGGGCGCAGGCCGGCCAGGATGCCCAGGGACGCGCCAGCCAGCGCGCTGACGGCGAAGGCCAGCAGGATGCGCGCCAGGGTGATCCCCACCTCGCGGAAGAGCGTCCCCTGGGCCGCCAGGGTCAGCAGGGCGCGCAGCGTCTCCCAGGGCGAGGGGAGGATGACCGGCGGGTAGAAGGCGCTGAGGATGGCCCACAGCGCCAGGAGGATCAGGCTGCCGGCCGCGTACAGCCAGACCGCGCGCTTA
>CAIQJD010000933.1 GCA_903872005.1 uncultured bacterium
CCGGCGCGCGCCGGCGTCGTCCTCGTGGATCAGCAGCGAATCGCTGACCAGGACGGCTCCGTCGGCGTGGGCGCAGAAGATCTCTTGGGTCATACGTGCGGTCACTCCCAACTGGATAGCGTGCAAGGCGCATACCTCACAGGTCTCCGAGACCTGTGAGGTATGCGCCGGCCCGCCGGCTTGCGCTCTGTGCAGATGATGTTACAATCCTTCTGCGTTTTCGACAAGTCGCCGGCAAGAAAGGGATATTACCGCAGAGACGCAGAGGGCGCAGAGGGGAAATGCTAAAGAACTCTCTGCCTCGGCCTTCTTCCCTCCTTGTTCCTTTTCGAAACTCCGCGTGCTCTGCGCCTCTGCGGTAGATTGTCCCGGCCGGCATATTCAGCGTACAATCCAGAGAGAGTGTCTCATGCAGCCGGTGAATCCGATCCTGGTCGAATTTGGCCCCTTCGCCATCCGCTGGTACGGTCTGCTCATCGTAACCGGCGCGTTGCTGGGGGCGCTGGTCGCCGGTTTGCTGGCGCGCCGGCGCGGCGACAACCCGGAATACGTCTGGAACATGCTGGCCGTCTGCCTCTTCTTCGGGCTGATTGGGGGCCGGCTCTATCATGTCTTCTCCTCGCCGGCCGGCGGCCCGGTCGGCTGGCCCTATTACCGCGACCATCCCATCGAGATCATCGCCTTCTGGCGCGGCGGCCTGCAGGGCTTTGGCATCTATGGCGCGGTCATCGGCGGCGTGCTGGGCGTGTGGCTCTACACGCGGCTGGAGAAGCTCTCGTTCCTGCGCTGGCTCGACTACACGGCCCCGGGGTTGATTCTGGCCCAGGCCATCGGGCGCTGGGGCAATTTCTTCAACCAGGAGCTATACGGCCCGCCGACGAGCCTCCCCTGGGGCATCACCATTGAGCCGGCGTATCGCCTGGCCGGCCTGGAAGCCTTCGATCGCTTCCACCCGGTCTTCCTGTATGAGTCGCTCCTTAACCTCGCCATCTTCGCCGGCTTGCTCTGGCTAAGCCGGCGCGCGGCGCGCGAGGGCGACGTCTTCTTCTCCTATCTGATCCTCTACCCCTTTGTGCGCTTCTGGCTGGAATTCTTGCGCCCCGACGCCTGGATGGCCGGCGGCATGGCCGTGGCGCAAATCATCGCCCTGGCCTGCATGGCCGGCGCCGGCGCGGCCCTCTTCCTGCGCCACCGGCGTCGGCCGGCTGCGGGTTCCACGACCCCGCCTGCGGCTACGTAGGCGCGCTCACATTCCGACGCGCCGGCCTCCCCTACACTTATATAGCTTTCATGACAACTGCGGCGTCGCGCAATCATAACATTAGTAGTCAACTATTGGGCAAATTGCGCCGGCCCGGCTATAATATACCCCATATCCGTATAGGCGAGCGTGAGATGAAGCTGAAGAGTATCACTATCCTGTCCCTCATCGTCCTCCTGCTGTTGATCGGCGCGCCGGCTGCCGGCGCCCAATCCGTCACCCGCGTCAGCATCATGACCATTGGCGTGTGGCCCGAATACGATAAGCCCGGCATCCTCGTCATCTATACCGGCCAGTTGGCCCCCGATGTCAAGCTCCCCGTGAAGCTGACCTTCGCGATCCCGGCTGCAACGGGCGGCCCCAGCTCCACGGCCGGCATTGACCTCCAGGGCAACTATCGCTACTTGCAATACCAGACCGCGACCCAGGGCGATAAGCTGCTGGTGAGTTACACCTGCCCTTACTCGACCTTCCAGTTCGAGTACTACTGGGATCCCATCAGCGGCCAGGGCAGCGACCGCAAGATTGATTACGCGTACACGGCCGACTATGCCATTGACTCGCTGACGCTGGAAGTGCAGCAGCCGGTGGGGGTCACGAACCTGACCTTACAGCCGGCGGCGACATCCAACAATTCGCACGACAACTTCACGTATCAGAATTTCAAGGTCGGCGCGCTGGCGGCCGGCCAGACGGCCAACCTGTCCATCTCGTACACGAAGACCGATAGCAAGCTCTCGGCCGAAGCGCTGGGCTTGCCGACGCC
>CAIQJD010000934.1 GCA_903872005.1 uncultured bacterium
GCGCCAGGGCCAGGGCGCGCGCGAGCCAGGTCCACAGCGAGCGGTCGCTGCGGCCCTTGCCGGCCGTCTCGCGATTCGCCAGTTGCAGCAATTCGGCGCGCGCCGTGTCGCTGTAGGCCTTCAACGCTGCGCGCTCCAGGAAGCGCCGCGCCTCGTCGGGAGTCAGGATGTCCACCTGCGCGTTGACCAGGCCCAGATTGGCCGGCGTTTGGCCGGCCACGCGCCGCACCAGTTGGTCGCATGTCGAAAGGTGATACGCCTGTTCCAGAGACTTCTCAATCAGGCCGCGCACCTCATCGGCGCTGCGGTTGGCGATGTCGGCGTTGGAGACATTGATCCGCATCGGCAGGCCGCGCTGCACCTGGTCCAGCATCTCGCGCGGGTCAAAGACCCGCTCGCGCCCGTCCAGGGTGTCTTCATAGGTATGCACGCGCGCTTCCAGCTCGTCGCGCTGTTGTTGCCAGCCTTCATCGTAGCGCCGGCCGGCCGCAGCAAAGGTCTCATGCACCGCCTGTTGCATGATGTAGTCGCGATACAGCTCCAATGCCCGCGTGGCGTCGGCAAGCAGCGCCGCGCCGCGCCGTTCGGCCGGCTCGCCGGCCAGGGCATGCGCCGCAAAGCTGATACTGACGGGCAAGAAGACGCTCCGCACCGGGCTGAGGGAATAGGGGTAGCGCATCGCCTCATAGGCCAGCGTCGCGCCGGGGACTTTGCCGCGCTGCTTGCCTTTGCCGGTCTTCTGCAGCGCCACCGGCGCGTAATTCAGCGGCATGATGGCATCGAACGCGTTGACCAGTTCCAAGGCGCGCCCCGGCTCTTTGGCGATTTCGGCCTGCCGGCGCTCGATCTCGCCGTCAATCATGCCCCACAGGTCGGGCCACAGATCGTCTTTGGTCAAGATGCGCTGGCGCTGGCGATAGATGATCTCGCGCTGTTGGTTCAGCACGTCGTCATATTCCAGCAGGTGCTTGCGGATGTCAAAGTTGTAGCCTTCGATGCGCGTTTGCGCCGATTCGACCGACTTGCTGATGAGATTGAACTCGATGGGCATGTCGTCTTCGACGCCCAACCGGCTCATCAAGGACGAGACGTTGGAGCCGCCGAAGCGGCGCATCAGGTCATCTTCCATGGAGAGGAAGAAACGCGACAGGCCCGGCTCGCCCTGCCGGCCGGCGCGGCCGCGCAACTGATTGTCAATACGGCGCGCCTCGTGCCGCTCGGTGCCCAGGACATAGAGGCCGCCGGCGGCCAGGGCCTTCTCGCGGCGCAGGGCGTATTGCGGGTCCACCTCGGCCACGGCCGAATCGAACTGCGCCGGCGTCGCCTCAAAGGGGTCGAGGCCGCGCTTGCGTAGGACGCGCTGCGCCTCGGCGATGGTCTCTTCGCTCAACTCGCCGCCCAGCTTGATGTCTACGCCGCGGCCGGCCATGTTGGTCGCCACGGTTACGCGGCCCGGCTCGCCGGCGCGGGCGATGATCTGCGCCTCCCTGGCGTGCTCCTTGGCGTTGAGGACGAAGTGCTCGATCTTCTCGGCGCGCAGCCGCCGGCTCAATTCTTCCGAGCGTTCCACCGAAGTGGTGCCCACCAGGAGCGGTTGGCCGCGCCCATGCGCCTCTTTGATTTCGTTTAGGATGGCCTGCGCTTTGGCTTCGGCCGTGCGATAAATCACGTCGGGCTTATCCAGGCGGATCATCGGCTTATGGGTAGGAATCACCACCACATCCAGTTTGTAGATCTTGTGCAGCTCTTCCGCTTCGGAGAGGGCCGTGCCGGTCATGCCGGCCAGCTTGGGATACATGCGGAAGTAGTTCTGGATGGTGATGGTCGCCTGTGTGACCATGCGGGAGCGCACCGTCAGGCCGTGCTTGGCTTCCAGGGCCTGATGCAGCCCATCGCTGAGCCGGCGGTCGGGCATCAGCCGGCCGGTGAACTCGTCCACCAGGACGATGCGGTCGCGCTGCCGGATGTAGTCGCGGCCTTCCTGGAAGATGACTTGCGCCCGGAGCGCCTGCTCCATGTAGTGGACGTAGCGCTGGTTGATCGGATCGTAGATGTTGTCAATGCCGGCGGCCTCTTCGACCTTCGCCAGGCCGGCCTCGGTCAGGAAGACTGCCCGCGTCTTCTCGTCCAACTCATAGTCTACGTTGGCTTCCAGGCGCGGGGCAATGCGGGCGAAGCGCCGGTATTCCTCATCGCTCTCTTCGGACGCGCCGGAGATGATGAGCGGCGTGCGCGCCTCGTCAATGAAGACGTTATCCACTTCGTCTACGATGGCGTAGGAGAGCGCGCGTTGCACCTGCTCTTCCACCCGATAGGCCAGGTTGTCGCGCAGGTAGTCGAAGCCGAACTCGTTGTTGGTGCCATAGGTGATGTGCGCGGCGTAGGCTTCTTGGCGCTCGGCCGGCCGCAGATCGCGGAACTCGCCCTTGGCGTAGCCGGCCTCGAAGACGAAAGACTTGTTGCTTCCTTGCAGCAGGCCGACGCTCAAGCCCAGGGCGTGGTAGATTTGACCCATCCAGACCGCGTGGAAACGCGCCAGATAGTCGTTGACCGTGACCAGATGGACGCCGTGTCCCAACAGGGCGTTGAGATAGATCGGCAGGGTGGCGACCAGGGTCTTGCCTTCGCCGGTCTTCATTTCGGCCACTTTGCCGGCGTGCAGCACCATGCCGCCAATGAGCTGCACGTCGAAGTGGCGCATCCCCACGGTGCGTTTGGCCGTCTCGCGCACCAGCGCGAAGGCGTCGGGCAGGATGTCGTCCAGCGTCTCGCCGCGTTGCAGCCGGTTGAGCAGCTTATCCGTCTGGCCGCGCAACTCGTCGGCCGTCATCCAGACGTAGGTCGGCTCCAAATCATTGATGCGCTTGACGATGGGGCGCAGGCGTTCGATCTCTTTCTCATTGGGATCGCCGATAATCTTGTTGATCAGGTTACGAAACATGCGTGCTGAGAAGAGCCTCCTTCGCTCTCTCGAAACGGGCGACTATTCGTCGAACATCTCGCCCACCGACATGCCCAGGTGGATGCGCCGGATCACCTCGCCCAACAGCGGGGCAACGGAGAGGACGGTGATATTGGGGAGCATCTTGGCCGGCGGGATGGCGACAGTATTGGTCACGACCAGCTCTTTGATGGGGCTGGCGCGCAGCCGCTCGGTAGCCGGCGGCGAGAGGATCGGATGCGTGGCGCAGGCGTAGACCTCGCGAGCGCCCTTTTCGACCAGGAACCTGGCCGCCTGGGTCAGCGTGCCGGCCGTATCCACCTCATCATCGAAGATGACGGCGTTCTTGCCTTGCACGTCGCCAATCAGGTTGAAGACAGCGGTCTTGCTGCCGTCCAGGGAGCGGCGCTTCTCGACAATCGCCAATGGCACGTCCAGGCGCTCGGCGAAGTTGCGCGCCCGGCGCGTGGCGCCAATATCCGGCGAGACGACGACCGCGTTCTCCACGTTCTTCTTGGCGAAATAGTCGCTCAAGAGATGGAAGGCGGTGATCTCATCGCCAGGGATGTCAAAGAAGCCGCTGATCTGGCCGGCGTGCAGATCCATCACCAGGAAGCGATCGGCGCCGGCGACAGTGATGAGATTCGCCATCAGGCGCGCCGTGATCGGCACGCGCGGCTGATCCTTCTTGTCGGTGCGCCCATAGGCGAAGTAGGGCATGACGACGGTGATGCGGCCGGCCGAATCGCGCCGCAGCGTGTCAATCATGATCAGCAATTCCATGATGTTCTGGTTGACCGGGCTGTTGCCGGTCGGCTGAATCAGGAACACGTCTTTGGCCCGCACGCTGGCATGGAGCCGCACGAACAGGTTCTCGTTGGCGAATTGCACGATGTCGCGCCCGCCCAGAGGGACGCCCAGGTATTGCGCGATTTCTTCCGCCAGGCCGATATGCGATGACCCGCTGTAGATCGCCAATTCCCCGTACATCTTGAACATGGTATCATCCTCCCGCAACTCAGCCGAGATAGATAAGCCTGATTATACTACAGCCGGCCGGTTTTGAGAAAGCGCGGCAGGGCCGGCAATCCTCGTAGCATCGGCCGTTGTGGCCGTCCGAGTCGTCCGACGCGCGCAAGGCGCTATACGACGCCGCTCGCCGCTGCAAAAGCGCGGCAGGGCCGGCGCGTCGGAACCAATTCGATATCAAGCCGCTCCTGTGGTACAATACTTCGAGGCATATCCTGGCCTCCCCTTTTGCGTCTATATTTACGCAAGAGGCCGGAAAGGACTCTGCTGTTGCAAGAAGACCTGCTGCTCGAAAGGGCACAGCGGTTCGATCCGAAGGCTCTGGCCGAAATATTCGACGCCTATCACGAGCGCATCTATGGCTATATCTACAGGCGTACCGGATCGCCCAGCATGTCCGAAGACATGGCAGGTGAGGTCTTCTTGCGCCTGTTGGAAGCGATTAAGACAGATCGCGGGCCGCGCACCAATCTGCTGGCCTGGCTCTATCGGGTGGCCCATAATCTGATCGTAGATCATTACCGCCGGCAATCGAAGTCCAAGACCCAATCGTTGGAAGATTGGCTCGTCTCGGTGCCGGATACCATGTCAGACGGCGTTGATCGGGAGCTGACCAAAGAGCAATTGCGCCTGGCGATCAGCCGGCTGACCGGCGATCAACAACAGGTGATCGTGTTGAAATTCGTGGAAGGACTTTCCAATGCTCAGGTGGGCATCATTCTGGGCAAGCCGGAGGGGGCCATCAAGTCGCTGCAACATCGCGCCCTGGCCGCCCTGCGCCGGCAGATAGAAGAAGGGCAACTGAACGTGAATGCGTCGGCCCTCAGGAGTGCAATAGAATGAAAGCGGGGTCGGAAGCCGCGCTCGATGATGTCCTGCGCCGGCTAGAGGCAGGCGAGCCGCTGGATGATTGTTTGACGGCCTATCCGCCGGAACGGGCGGCCGAATTGCGCGCCGCGGTGGAATTGGCGCAAGCCCTGGCCGGCTTGCGCGTCGCGCCCGCGCCGGCGCCCGAAGCGGTGGCGATGCAACGCGCCCGCTTCCTCGCCCAGGCCGCGGAATACCGCCGCGCCGCGCCCCCCGCGCCGGCGCGCCTTTCAGCATGGGCGCAATTCCTGGCCTGGCTGCGCCAACCCAGTTGGCGCGATGCCCTGGTCGCCGCCAGCATCACCCTCTTCCTGGGTTTGGCCTTGCTCGTCGGTGCGGTGCGCGGCCTGCTCGTGCAAGGGCCGGTCCATGTCGCCGAACTGCCGACGCCGGCGCCCATCGCGGCCCTGCAAGAGACGGCTACGCCGGCGCTCTCCCAGGCGATACCCACGCCGCCGCCCCAGGAATCGCCCACCCCGCCGGCGCGCCCCAGCGCGACGCCCGCGCCAACCCAGACGCCGGTCCCGCTGCCAACCTTGATGCCGCCCACCGCCGAGGTTTCGCCGAGCGCGCCGCCAGTCACGCCCACGCTGCCAGCGCCTAGCGCCACTCCGACCACGCGGCCGCCCACGGCCACGCCGTTGCCGCCGGCTACGCCGACGCCAGCGCCGGCTCTCCCAACGCCCACGGCAACCGATGCGCCAGAGCGCCCGACGCCGCGTCCCACTTCCGAGCCGGCCACGCCCACGGCTACCCTCGTGCCGGCGTCGCCCACCGCCACGCGTCTGGCGACGCTGGCGCCTCCGACGCCGACCCAGACCCGCAAGCCGACCATCGCGCCGACCCAGACCATCATCCGCATGCCTGGGCCGACCCTGGTGGTGACGCCCATCGCGCCCACAGCCACGCCGACTTCGCCGCCGCGCTAGATGCCCGGCATCAGACCCGCGACGCGTTCGGCGCGCCACGTGATTCTGTCGCACTGACAAGCCGGCCTCGACCTGCGCCTACCGAGGCGGCTATTTTTATGTAAATATACGAAGCGAGCGATTGCGCGACGTCTCGCACAATGGTATAATCGCCCGGTCGCAAGATCGCCAGAACGGTGAAGAAGGGGACCTATGCGCGTTCTCATAGTTGATGATGACTTGCCCAGCCGCAAGATGACCGCCTTTCTGTTGAAAGAGGAGGGTTACCTGGTCTCTACGGCCGAAGACGGCCAGCAAGCTCTGGATATGATGGAACAGGAACCGCCCGATCTCGTCATCCTCGATGTCATGATGCCGCGCGTGGATGGTCTGGAGGTCTGTCGGCGCGTGCGCCAACGCCTCAACGTGCCGATCATCATGCTCTCCGCGAAGGGCGAGACCAGCGACCGCGTCCTGGGCCTGGAGGTTGGCGCCGACGACTATCTGCCCAAGCCCTTTGAGCCGACCGAGCTGCTGGCGCGGGTCAAGGCGCTCAAGCGCCGCGCCGAAGCGTTCGCCGCGCCGGCGCCCCAGGAGCGCCTCAGTGTGGGCGATTTGACCCTGGACGCAGTGACCAATCGCGCCTGCATGGCCGATGGCCGCACCATTGAAATGACGCCCATTGAGTTCCGTTTGCTGTATACCCTGATGCGTAACGCCGGCCGCACGCTGACCCACGAGATGCTCATGGTCAATGTCTGGGGCTATGACTCGGGCGGTTACTCCAATCAGATTGCCGTCTACATGCGCCGCCTGCGCGCCAAGATCGAAGAGAACCCGGACAATCCCATTCGCCTGACCACCGTGCGCGGCGTCGGCTATCGCTTCGAAAAACGTTGAGGTGTGACTATGTCCGTCTGTTTTCGGGAACTGCTGCTGCTTGTGACCCGCCGGCGCGACATGGCGCGTCGCGCCGTATCGTTGGCGTTGATCTTCGCGCTCCTGCTGCCCAGCGCCGGCTTCGCCGCACCGCCGGCCGGCCGCGCCCAGCCGCTGGCGACGCCGACCTGGAGCGACTTTCAGCCGGCGACGCCGATGCACACGCACACGCCCACCTGTTCCGTCAACGTGAGCGACCCGGCTGGCCTGGAGGCCGGCACGGCCGAATATCAGGTCACGACCGACGGCGGAGCCAACTGGTCGGCCTGGGGCAACGCCGGCCTTTCGGCCTACGGCAGCATCTCAACTACCCTCTCCATCGTCGTCAATGGCATCTCCTTTGCCGAATCGCTCACCGCTAATCAAATCCAGTTCCGCATCCAGGACAGCGCGGCGACCGAGCATGTCAGCCCGGCCTATACCGTGCCACTGGACTATGCCGCGCCGGCCGCGCCGCAAGATCTGACCGCCATTCCGGCCGGTTGGACCTCGGTCAATAACTTCTCGCTGACCTGGACGAACCCCATGGACTCAGCCGGCATCGCCGCAGCCTACTACAAGTTGGACGCCGCCCCGACCAGCAATACCGATGGGACGCGCGTCCACGGCTTCGCCATTGAAGCCATCGCCAACCTGCAGGTCAGCAGCGAAGGCCAACATGCCGTCTACGTTTGGCTGGAAGACGCCTTTGGCAACCTGGACTTCACCCAGCGCGCCGAAACCAGCTTCTCCTATGAAACGACGACGCCCAGCGCGCCGACTTTCATCACCAGCACCAGCCACATCCCGGCCGTCTGGTCCACCAACAACCATATTACCGTCACTTGGTCGGGCGCCACTGACGAACGCAGTGGCATCAGCGGCTACGCCGTGCTCTGGGATCAGTTGCCGGCGACCTTGCCGACCCCCATCACCACCACAGTGGAGATGACGGCGACCAGCCCGGCCCTGGGCGAAGGCGCTTCCCACTACGTCCACGTGCGCGCCCGTGATGGCGCCGCCAACTGGAGCGCCAGCGCCATCCATCTCGGCCCCTTCTATGTGGATCACACCGCGCCGCCGGCGCCCATCGGGATGCTCGCCGACCCGGACGCCTGGACGCGCCAGAACCAGTTCACCCTCTTCTGGGGCCTGCCGACCGACATTTCGGGCATCGCCGGCGCGTACTATAAGCTGGACGGCATCCCCAGCAGCCCGACCGACGGGACGTGGGTCGCCGGCGAAAGCCTGTCCATGATCGCCAACCTGACCGTCGCCGGCGATGGCGCGCACCCGGCCTACGTCTGGCTCAAAGACAAGCTGGGCAACGTGGATAATACGCACAGCGCCACCGCCACCCTGCGCTATGACGGCGTCAGCCCGACGCCGGCCAACCTGACCCCTTTCCCGGCCACGTGGACCAACCTCAACCTCTTCAATGTGAGCTGGGCCAATCCGGCCGAGCCATCGGGCATTGTCGGGGCCTACTATCGCCTGGATAGCGCGCCCACAGCGCCGACCGACGGGACCTGGGTTGCCGGCGCGAACTTGCAGGCGCTCAACAACCTCAGCGTCGCCAGCGCCGGCTCCCACCCGTTCTACGTCTGGCTCAAGAATGGCGCCGGCGCCGTAGATCACACCCTGGCCGCTACCACGACGCTGCGCTATGATAACGTCGCGCCGACTCCCTCGGCCGTCTTCACCAGCACGACCCATCTGGCTCGCGTCTGGTCCACCAACAACCTGGTGGACGTGAACTGGTCGGCGGCGACCGACGGCCTGAGCGGCATCGCCGGCTACGCTCTCCTCTGGGATCAGAGCGCCACGACCCTGCCGGCAGCCATCACGACCACCCTGGGCCTGACTGTCACCAGCCCGGCGCTGGCCGATGGCAGCACCCATTACACCCACCTGCGGACGCGCGATGTCGCCGGCAACTGGACGGCCAGCGCCCTGCACCTCGGCCCCTTCTACATTGACCATCTGGCCCCAACGGCGCCACTGACCCTCGCCGCAGCGCCGGCTTCCTGGACCAATCAGAACCTGTTCAGCTTGAGCTGGACGAATCCGGCCGACGCCTCCGGCATTGCCGGCGCGTACTACAAGCTGGACGCTGCGCCAACCGGCAACGCCGACGGCGCGTGGACGGCCGGCGATGGCCTGACCAGCATCAGCGGCATTTCCGTCAGCGGCAACGGCGCGCATACGCTCTACCTGTGGCTGAAGGACAAAGCCGGCAATGTGGACTACAGCCGCTTCGCCACGACGACGCTATACTACAACAGCGTCGGCCTGGCCGCGCCACAGGGGCTTACCGCGACGCCCGGCGCGTGGAGCAGCCTCAACGCCTTCACCTTGAACTGGACGAACCCGGACGTCGGGCTGGCCGGCATCGCCGGGGCCTACTACAAGCTGGATAGCGTCCCCACCACCCCCACCGACGGGGTATACGTGGCCGGCGTCAACCTGCAATCTATCGCCGCCGTCGCCGGCGCCGGCGACGGCGCGCACCCCATTTACGTCTGGCTGCGCGATGGCGCCGGCAACGTAGATCACACCAATCGCGCCGCGACGACCATCTTCTATGATGGAACCCCGCCGAACCTGCCGACGGTCTTCACCAGCACGACGCATATCGCCGGCGCGTGGACGACGCAGCCGAACATCGCGATCAACTGGTCGGCGGCGTCCGATGGGTTGAGCGGCGTCGCAGGCTATGCGCTCCTCTGGGATCAGAGCGCCGCGACTTTGCCGGCGGCCATCACCACGACCATCGGCCTGAACGCGACCTTCAATGCCCCCGGCGACGGCGCGTACTATGCCCACCTGCGCGCTCGCGATGTCGCCGGCGGCTGGACGCCAACCGCGTTGCACCTCGGCCCCTTTGGGATTGACCGGCAGGCGCCGGCCGCGCCCCAGACATTGAGCGCCGACCCCGCCGGCTGGACCAGCCAGAATCAGTTCGCCCTCGCCTGGGTCAACCCGGCCGATTTGGCCGGCATCGCTGGCGCGTACTACAAGCTGGACGCCGCGCCGACCGGCAACGCCGATGGCGCATGGGTAGCCGGCGACGGCCGCAACAGCCTGAGCGGCGTCTCGGTCAGCGGCAACGGCGCGCATACCGTCTACGTCTGGCTGCAAGACAAAGCCGGCAACGTGGACTACACCCGCTTCGCCACGACGACCCTGCGCTACAACGGCACGGCTCCCGAAGCGCCGCTCAATCTGACCCCGACGCCGGCCGGCTGGACGAACGCCAACAGCTTCGGCCTGAGCTGGACCAATCCGACCGGCCTCTCGCCCATCGTCGGCGCCTACTACAAGCTCGACATCCCGCCGGCTTCGGGGAGCGATGGCGTCTTCGTCGCCGGCGCGAACATCCAGAATCTGGCCGGTCTCAGCGTCGGCGGCGACGGCGATCACGCCGTCTATGTCTGGCTGAAAGATGAGCTTGGCAACGCCAGCGCGGCCAACCGCGCCCAGGCCGCGCTGCGCTATGACAGCATGCCGCCCACCTCGCCCAACACCTTCACCAGCACGACCCACTACGTGGGGGCCTGGTCCAACGTGAGCCAGGTGAGCGTGCGCTGGGCCGGCGCGCTCGATCTGCGGAGCGGCGTCTACGGCTATGGCTTGTTGTGGGACTCCAGCCCCACCACTTTGCCGGCCGCCATCACCACTACGCTGGCCCTGACCGAGACCAGCGCCGCCCTGAGCGACGGGACCTACTATGCTCACTTGCGGACGCGCGACCTGGCCGGCAACTGGACCCTCGGCGCGCTGCACCTCGGCCCCTTCCAGATAGACCGACAAGCGCCGGGCGCGCCGACCAACCTGGTCGTCACGCCAACGACCTGGACGAACACCAACGCCTTCACCCTCACCTGGACGAACCCGGCCGATCTGGCCGGTATCGGCGGGGCATACTACAAGTTCGATGGCGCGCCCCTCTCGCCCTTCGATGGCGTCCTGGTCGCCGGCGAAAACCTCTCGGCGCTCACCAGCATCGCCGCGCCTGGCAACGGCGCGCATACGATCTACGTCTGGCTGCGCGACCGCGCCGGCAACATAGACCAGAGTCGCTATGTGACGGCCACCCTCTATTACAATGGCGTCGGCGCCGGCGTGCCCATCGGCCTCGCCGCCGCGCCGGAATCCTGGTCGCCGGCCAATGCCTTCACGGTCACCTGGACGAACCCGCTCAACGTCGCCGGCATCGCCGGCGCTTACTACCGACTGGATGTCGTCCCGACCAACCCGACCGACGGCATCTTTGTGGCCGGCGCGAATCTGCAAGCCATCCCCAACCTCTCCGTGAGCGGCGAAGGCATCCACCCGGTCTATGTCTGGCTCAAGGACAACGCCGGCAACGTGGACCACAACAACCGCGCTTCCACCGTCCTGCGCTACGACGCGGTCGTGCCGGCGCTCTCTAGCGTCTTCACCAGCACGACCCATGTCGCCAATGTGTGGAGCAATCTCGGCGCGATTCAGGTCAACTGGGGCGCGGCCCTGGACGCGCAGAGCGGCCTGGCCGGCTACGCCCTTTCCTGGGATCAATCCAGCGGTGGCATCCCGGCCCCCGTGACGACCACTGTCGGCCTGACCTCAACCTACACCGTCCCGGCCGATGGGTCGGGCTACTACGCCCACTTGCGCGCCAGCGATCTGGCCGGCAACTGGACGACCACACGCCACCTCGGCCCCTTCCTGGTGGATACGCGCGCCCCGGCCGCGCCCCTGTCCCTGACGCCTGACCCTGCCGGCTGGACGAACCAGAACCAGTTCATCCTGTTCTGGATCAATCCAGAGGAACTGTCCGGGGTGGCCGGCGCGTACTACAAGCTGGACGCCGCGCCGACCGGCAACTTCGATGGGACGTGGGTCGCCGGCGACAATCGCACCATGCTCACCAACGTCCGCGTCACGGGCGACGGCGCGCATACGGTCTATGTCTGGCTGCGCGACAAAGCCGGCAACCTGGACTATACCCGCGTCGCCACGGCCTCGCTGCTCTACAATGGCACGCCGCCGGCCGCGCCCAGCAACCTCCTGGCGACGCCCGGGACGTGGAGCAACGCCAACGCGTTCAACCTGACCTGGACGAACCCGGCCAATGCCGCCGGCATCGTCGGCGCATACTACAAGCTGGATGCGGCCCCCACCTCCTCGACAGACGGCTCCTACGTTGCCAGTCCCAACATCCAGAGCATCCTCAATCTGAAAGTCACCGGCGAAGGGAGCCATGTCGTCTATTTGTGGCTGAAAGACGCGGCCGGCAACGCGGATCATGCCCGGCGCGCTTCGGTCTTCGTGCGCTACGATAGCGTCGCCCCCAACCTGCCGGCCAGCATCATCAGCACCAGCCACTTCACCGCCACCTGGTCCAATGACCCGACGATAGACGTGCGCTGGACCGAAGCCAACGACGCTAACAGCGGCGTGGCCGGCTACGCCCTGGCCTGGGATCAGAACCCCGCCACCCTGCC
>CAIQJD010000935.1 GCA_903872005.1 uncultured bacterium
AAGCGGCGCTGCGGCGCTCTATGGCGCGCTTGAAGGTCGCCGAGCGCGTGCGAGCAGTGCGCGGCCGGCGTCCGCCATCGGAAGGATAGGGTTCGCGCCGGCGGGGCGAGGTCGCTGCCCCGGCACAATACACGCGTGGTAGTACGCACCGACTTGTGGTTGCCGGCCCTGCGCCGGCAACTTTTATGAGGAGCAGAGCAAGTCTCATGTTCGGCAAGCAAATTGGCATTGACCTGGGCACGGTCAACGTGCTGGTGTGGGTCAAAGGGCGCGGCGTCGTGCTGCAAGAACCTTCCGTGGTGGCGATCTCGGCCAACGAGAACAAAATCGTCGCCGTGGGGGATGAAGCGCGCGCCATGCTCGGCCGCACGCCGGAGAGCATCGAAGTAGCCCGACCAGTGCGCGATGGCGTCATCGCCGACTACCTGGTCACAGAAGCGATGCTGCGTTACTTCATCAGCAAAATCTGCGGGCGCGGGCGCATCTTCCGGCCGCGCATCATGATCAGTGTGCCGGTCGGCGTGACCAGCGTCGAAAGTCGCGCCGTGCATGACGCGGCCATCCAGGCCGGCGGGCGCGAAGCCTACCTGATCCCCGAACCGCTGGCTGCCGCCCTGGGGGCCAATATGCCCATCGGCACCCCCACCGGCAACATGGTCGTGGATATCGGCGGAGGCACCAGCGAAGCCGCGGTCATCTCCATGTATGACATTGTGGTCGCGACTTCTGTGCGTACCGGCGGCAACAAGATTGACGAAGCCATCATCAGCTACGTCCGCAAAAAATATAACCTGATGATCGGCGAGCAGACCGCCGAAGAGATCAAGATCAATATCGGCAGCGCCATGCCGTTGGACGAGGAGATGAAGATGGACGTGCGCGGCCGCGACCAGGTCGCCGGCCTGCCCAAGACCATCACCATTACCTCCGGCGAAGTGACCGAAGCCATCGCCGAGCCGATCAGCCAGATTCTCAGCGTGGTGCGCGCGTTGCTGGAAAAGACCCCGCCGGAGCTGGCCGCCGACGTAATTGATCGCGGCATGATGCTGACCGGCGGCGGCGCGTTGCTGCGTAACATGGATCGCCTGCTGACCAAAGTGACCGGCGTCCCCTGTTACGTGGCCGACGACCCGATGGCCTGCGTGGCAATTGGCGCTGGCCGCGCCCTGGATACCTTCGCCATCATGCGGCGCTTCCAGTCGCCCACCCTGGGTAACTGATTCACGGCCGCGCGGCGAAGACCTCGCTCGGTTTCAGGACCATCAGACGGCCGGCCTCGGGGCCGGCCGTTCCCGTCCAAAGCAGCCCCTGCGCCGGCGCCAGAAGCACGAATGTCGTCGCGTCCCCCTGCGCGAACCCACGCAGCGCGGCCGTAGATTTCTCAATCCCCAACCAGCCCACATTGGCGCGCGCCAGGCCCTCCAGCCTGTCCCAACGCGCCTGGGCCTGGGCCAGCGCGGCCGGCGAAAGGATCGGCGTCTGCGTCAGGCCCAGCTCCGCATCGTGGAAGAGGCCGACGCTGGTCCACGCATTCAGCTCGCCCAGCAGCCGGCGCTGCTGGCGCGCGCTGAACTCGATGCCGGCCGCTTCGCCCGCCGCGCCGGCAAAGAAGAGCTGCCCCCCGCCGGCATGCGGCCAGGCCATGAGCGCGGCGATGGTTTCGGCCGGCGGCGCGTTCAGCTCCAGGGCCAGGCGCAGCAGGATCGGGATCGGCAGGCCGGTGGCCTGGCGGTCGGCCGAGGGCAGCGGCAGGGCCAGGCCGGCCGCTTCATCATCGGCGTAGCCGGCCAGTCCGCCCAGCCAACCCGGCTGGGCCAGGAGCAGTGTCGGCGGCGCGTCGGCCGGCTGCCGAGCCGCCCAAATCGGCGCCGCGCCCAGACTGATGACGCCGCCCAGCAGAGCCGCGCCATCCAACGTCGCCGCGCCCCAGGCGACCAGGCCGGCCGTTGGCGGCAGATCATCCCCGCTAAATTCCAGCGCCAGACTGTTCAAGAGCCAGATATCTTGCTCGCGCACGCCGGCGCCGCGCGCCATGCCGCGCGCCTCGGCGCGCAAAGCCGGCGACAGCCGGACGCCCAGTTGATCGGCGCGCGCCGGGCAGGCGCGCCAGCTATCGCCATGCGTCTCGGCGCAGGCGCGCCAGGCGGCGCTGACGCCGGCGCGAATTTCCTCGCGCAGCCGCGCCCCCTGTTGCAGCCCCATCTCCTCGGGCGACCCGCGTAGCCCGATCACGCGCGCGCTGGCCCCCTCGCTCTCCCAGAGCGTCTCGCCGGCCGGCGCAATGCGCTCCCCGCCGGCGGCCAGCGGCGCGGCTGGCGGCAAGGCAAAGCCGGCCGCCGCCAGGGCCACCAGCAGCACATACAGTGCGACGCGCCAGGGCCGCAATCGGGGCGACGGGCGGCCGGCGCCGGACAGCGCCTCGCTCATGCGTTATCTTCGTGTTGGCGGAAGGTGAATTTCAAGGGTGTGCCTTCGAAGGCGTATTCTTCGCGCAGCCGGTTCTCGATGTAGCGTTGATACGAAAAGTGCACCAGGCGGGTATCGTTGACGAAGAAGAGGAACGTGGGCGGGTTCACATCCACCTGGCTGGAATAGTAGAATTTGAGCCGCCGGCCGGACTTCGAGGGCGGCGAATGGCGCTCCACTGCCTCGGCCATGATGCGGTTCAGCGCGGACGTCGGCACGCGGCTCACGCGTTGCACCTGCACCCGCAACGCCGTGGGCAAGACGGTCTGCACCCGCTGCCGCGTCTTGGCCGAAATGAAAATCACCGGCACGTAATCGAGGAACTTTAGCTCGGCGCGCAGCCGGGCGGTATGCTCGTTCATCGTGTAGGTGTCTTTGACCACCAGGTCCCACTTGTTGACGACCACCACGACGCTCTTCTGCGCCTCCAGGATATAGCTGGCGACATGGGCGTCTTGCGCGGTGACGCCCTGAGTGGCGTCCAGGAGCAGCAGCACCACATCGGAGCGGGCGATGGCGCGCATCGAGCGCAGGACGCTGTACTTCTCAATGCCGGGGTCCACTTTGCCGCGCCGGCGGATGCCGGCCGTGTCAATCAAGACGATGGGTTGGCCTTCCCATTCGAGATAGGTGTCAATGGCGTCACGCGTCGTGCCGGGGATATTGCTGACGATGGCGCGCTCTTCGCCCAGCAGGGTATTGAGCAGCGACGACTTGCCCACATTAGGCCGGCCGACCAGGGCCAGGCGCACCAGGTTGGGAATCTCGGGCTGCGCCTCTTCGGCCGGCAGATCGCGGACGATCTCGTCCAACAGATCGCCGACGCCCAAACCGTGCAGCGCCGAAATGGCGTGGGGCGTCCCCAATCCCAGTTGATAGAACTCGTAGACGCTTTCGGCGCGCTGATCGTTATCGGCCTTGTTGACGGCCAGGATGACCGGCTTTTGCGAGCGGCGCAGCACATCGGCGATCTCCTGGTCGGCGGCGATCATGCCCTGGCGCGCGTCGGCCACCACGATGACCACATCGGCCTCGTCAATGGCGATCTCGGCCTGGGAGCGGATTTGCGCCACATACGGCTCGGAGGCGACAGACTCCGCCGGCCGACGCTCCGTTTCCGAGCCGATTTCCATGCCGCCAGTATCTACGACGATGAAGCGCCGATCATTCCATTCGGCTTCGCCATACAGGCGGTCACGCGTGGTGCCGGGGATATCTTCGACGATGGCTTCTTGCCGGCCCACCAGCCGGTTGAACAGGGTGGACTTGCCCACATTGGGCCGGCCCACCAGGGCGACGATTAGCGATGACATAACGCTGCAAACTCCAATGTCTAACGTGGGGGGCGCGGCGTGAAGGTCGGCGTCGGCGCAATCTGCGTCGGCGTGGGCGTCGGCTCCGCCCCGGGCCGCACGGTAATTTCTACCTGGATCTTCGGCGGCACGATGCTCTTGACCGTAATCCCTTCTGGCTGCAAGACAATCGGCTCCACCTGGTAGCTGCCGGCGTCCAGGTTGATCAGGTTCAAGATCACTTGCACATCTTCCAGACGCAGCGCGTCCAGCTTGGGCAGCGGCCCGGAGAGAATCACGTCCACCGTGCGCGGGGATGGCGCGCTCAACAAGAAGGGCGCCAGCCCATGCACCACCACCTCACGCTGCACAGTCAGGCTCGATTCGATGGGCGTGACGCTGATGGCGACCTGCACCGCTTGCGACCCCAACACCGAGACGCTCTCCGGCAATACCAGGGCCGCCCGCTCCAGGACATCGGCGGTCGCGCCGTTCACCTGGATCGGCGCCGTCTCCAGATAACCGGGGATCTTCTCGATGGTATCCGGGTCGCCGATGGCGGTGATGATGGACGGATCCACCGAGACGTTGCTGATGCGATAGCCGGTGGCCGGCTGGCCGCGCCACACCACGCGCACCGATAGATTGCGGAAGCCGCGCTTCTGCACGATGGGCACTTTGACCGTGATGATGCCGGGATCAATCTTGACGTCCACGTTCTCCCCATACGCATCGGTCGCGCGCAGGTTGACCTTGCGCTCCACCGTGGCGTTGGCATCGCGCAGATAGAAGTCGGCGATGACTTGCGTGACCTGATTGACCAGCGGCTCCGCGCCGGCCACCGTCACCGTGATAGGATTGATGGTGATCTCCTCGGCGCGCAGCTCAAAACCAAAGGGCGGCGAATCGAGGATGTCTACCCGCGCCGGCATCTCCACGCGCTTGAAATGCTCCAGTTGAAGGCTGACGGCGCTGGGACGCTCTTCGACGATTTCCACGTTGCGGTCAGAGCATTCAACCGCCACGTCTACCTGGTTCAATCCGATTTTGGCCTGGGCCAGGTTCACCTGGGCGCGGCAGCTTTCAACCGTCAGGTCGCTCCAGCTACTTTGCGGGGCGCGCAGCGTCAGACGCACCACCGCCGGCGCTTCGCCGACAATGATCGTCCCTTCTGGCTGATTGATCACCTTGATCGGGATCGGCTCAGACCAGGCTTCGCGTTTGATGGGGTTCTCCTCGCTGACGGCGACCGTCCAGACGATGGTCGCCAGAGAGAGAGCCAGCAAGATAGAACCGATGTCGCTCAGGAGCCGGCGTAATGTCTTCATCGTCCTTCACATCCCGGCCTATTCGGGCAGCGCGCGGCGCATGTTTTGGCCCTGGTAAAAGGCCCGCAGCACGCTGGCAAGCCGGCCCTGCCCCAGCCGGCGGATCATGCGCCCATCGTGCGCCACAGAAATGATGCCTGTCTCTTCGGAAACGATAAGCGCCACGGCATCCGATTGTTCGGTGATGCCCAGGGCGGCGCGGTGGCGCGTGCCCATGTGCCCAAGCGCCGGCACATGCTCGGCCAGCGGCAACAGACAGCGCGCCGCCACAATGCGGTCGCCGCGTATGATGACCGCCCCATCGTGCAGCGCCGTGTTCGGGAAGAAGATGGTCTGCAAGAGTTCTGAAGTCGCCGCCGCGTCTACCTTCGCGCCGGTTTCAATATAGTCCTGCAGGCCGGTGGTGCGCTCCAGGACGATCAGCGCCCCGTGCTTGCCGGCCGAAAGGGTCTCGCAGGCGCTCACCAATTCCTGGATCACCTGCTCCACCTGTTCTTCGCGCCACTGCCGGCCGAGAATATGGCCGGTGCGCCCCAGCCGTTCCAGCCCGCGCCGCAGCTCCGGCTGGAAGATGACCGGGATGGCAATGAGCAGCGCCGAAATACTGTTCCGCAAGAGCCAGGTGAACGCGCGCAGGCGCAGCAGGCTGCTCAACAGGCCGATGAGCAGCACCAGCAGGATCATGCCGCGCAGAAGCTGGATGGCCTGCGTCCCCTGGAAGAGGCGCAAAATCAAATAGAAGATCAAGGCCACCAGCAGGATGTCCAGGACATTGACCCAGGTGAGCGTCCGCAGCGCCCCTAACGCTTCGAGCAGGCTCGTCACAACCGCCTCCCGTCCTACGCGCCGCCCTGAGCGATAATCTGTTCCATCAACACCCGATAGTCCTCCGCCTTGTCCGGCTCTAAGGCCATCAATTGGCGTATCGTCTCGGCCGCTTCTTGATGGCGGCCATTGTCGAGCTGCAGCTCGCCCAGCGCGTTGAGGGCGGCAATCGCCTCGTCGCGCAAAGCGAGCTGTTGATAGGCGCGCGCCAGCCGGCTCTGGATATCCATGTCCTGCGGGAACGCGCGGCCCAGGTCGCGCAGCAGCGGCGTATAGTCCAGCGGAGCGCCCGGCCGGCCCATCTGTTCCAGCATCTCGTCCAAATAGGTCAGGCCGGCCCGACGGTCGCCCATCTTGAAGGCTATCTCGATCAGGCGTTGGCGCGCCGCCAGATCGGCCGGCGTCAGGGCGACGATACGCTGATAGGTCTTGCGCGCCTTGACCCAGTCCACGCTCTGCGCGTAGATGTCGCCCAACAGGTGCAGGATGCGCGCTTCGGCCGGCTCGCGCGGCGTCGCGCGGCCGGCGACGCGCAGCGCCTGGTTGTAGTCCTCGATGGCCTGATCCACCTGGGCCATGCGGTAATGGGAGTCGGCCAACGCCGCATATTCGTCCAGCGCCGTGTTGATGTCGCCGGCGGAGACCAACAGGTCAATCAGCCGGCGCCGCACGGTCACATCCATGGGCGTCAACGTCAACACCTGACGGTAGATGCCGATGGCCTGGCGCAACTGGCGCCGCGTCATGTAGACGTCGGCGACGGCCATGAATTTGTTCACCGCTTCTTCCAGGCGGTCTTGGGCCAGGAGAATCTCAGCCAGGCGCAGGTGCAAGGGCAAATAGCCCGGCGCGAGGGCAATGGCCCGATAGCACTCCTCGCCAGCCGAGAGGAACATCTTGCGCCTCAGATATTCTTGCGCCTGGCCCATGCTCGCCAGCACGACGTCGGCTTCCGGCGCTTCCAGCATTTCGGCCAGGCTGGCGGCGAAGCCGGCCTGATTCAAAGTGTCGAGGCGGTTGCGCGCTTGCTGGGCTTTCTCCTCCCAGCCCGGGCTGCTCAGGAAGGCGACCAACGAGGCGATGAAGAGCAGCCCCTTGCCCTGGGTGTCGCCGGTCGCGTAACTTTCCGCCAGCGTCTCGTAGAGTTGGAGCAGGTCGCTGGCTTGTTCCTGACGCACCGTCTGCAAATCCAGCAGCTTGAGCACTTCGATGAAATGGCGCAGCGCCGCAGGGATGTCGTTCTGCGCCCGGTAAACTTCGCCCAATGCAAAGTGCGCGCCCAGTTGGTACGGGGTCGCTTCGGCCGCGCGGCTCAGGTGCGTGATGGCCGGCGCATAGCGTTGGCGCTCCTGGTAGAGCACGCCGAGGCTCAGATGCACGGCCGGCAGGTCTGCGCCGGCTTCCAGCGCCTTGACGTAGGCCGCGATGGCGTCGTCGGGCAGATTGCGCGTCTGCAAATCGAGGGCCTGGCCGATGAGGGCATCCCGGCGCGCCTGGGCTGAACGGTCACTGGCGCGCTTCTGGGCCACGCCGGCCGGCTCGTTGACGTCGCCGGCCGGTTCGTCGCTCCGCTCAAAGACGATTTCGGCCAATTCGGCCAGGGCGCGCTGGCGCGCCCGCTGGGCCGGGTTGGCGCTGCTATCCGCGGCCCCCGCCGCCGGCGCGGGGAGGGCCGGCGTCTCGCCGGCGGCGCGCGGCCGGATGGTCGCCAATACGCCGGTACGCAGCGCGTCGAGCATCTGGCGCGCCTCGGCGCTGCGCGGATTGAGCTGCAACGCCGCCTGCACCTGGCCCATGGCCTTCTCTTGTTGCCCCTCGCGTTGATACAGGCGCGCCAGGGCCAGCCGCTCGTCGCAGGCAGCGTTGGGCTTGTCCAGACCCAGATACAGGTTGATCAGCCGCTCGTGGGCGACTTCGTGGTCGGGGAGCAGCTTGAGGAGCTGCTGCAAGACTTCGACCGCGCCGGCCGGCTGGCCGCCCTGCTCGGCCAGGGTCGCCACGGCCAGGAGCTTCTCGCCGGCCGCCTCCTTGCGCCCCAGCCGGGTCAAGATGTCGGACATTCGCAGGAATGGCAGCGGATCGCGCGGCTGGCTGGCGCTGATGGCCTCGAATTCGGCGAGGGCGTTCTCCAGCTCGCCGGCGGCGGCATACGCCTGCGCCAGATTGTTCCGCACCGAGTTCTCCTGGGGGAATTCATCCAGCGCGCGGCGATACGCTGCGATCGCCTCCTTCCAGCGCCGATCCCAGGCGAAGTTGTTCGCCTCGCGCAGCGCATCCTCGAAGACTTTGCGTTTGCCAGCCACGTTCCGCCTCCAATGGTGGGGGGCGACCGGGCTTCCGCAGGCGCAAGGCCCCCGGAAGCCCCTCCGCGCCTGCCTTAAGGCAAAGGCACGCCGCCCATCAAGTGCGCCAGCACCGCCTTTTGGCCGTGCAGGCGATTCTCGGCCTGATCGAAGAGCGCCGAATGCGGCCCGTCGGCGACTTCATCGGTGATCTCTTCACCCCGATGCGCCGGCAGGCAGTGCAGCACCACGGCCTCTGGCCGCGCCAGCTTCACCAACGCGGCGTTGATCTGATACGGCGGGAAGGCTTTCAAGCGTTCTTCCGTCTCGGCTTCCTGGCCCATGCTGGTCCAGACGTCAGTATAGATGGCATGCGCGCCGCGCACCGCGTCCTGCGGGTTTTCCAGCAGCGTGATCTTGGCCCCGGTCGTCTGGCCCAGCTTGCGCGCCGCGACAACGCGGTCCGCCTTGGGCAGGTACCCCGCCGGCGAGGCGATCACGATTTCCATGCCGGTTTGCGCGCCGGCAAACATGAGCGAGGTCGCCACATTGTTGCTGCCGTCGCCGACGAAGGTCAGGCGCAGGCCGGCCAGGTTGCCGAACTTCTCGTACAGGGTGAAGACATCGCCCAATCCCTGGCATGGATGTGTATAGTCCGACAGGCCGTTGATGACCGGCACGCTGGCCCACTTCGCCAGCTCCACCACGTCGTTGTGCCCGTAGACGCGCGCCATGATGCCGTCCACGTAGCGCGACAGGACGCGCGCCACGTCGGCCACCGATTCGCGCTTGCCCAGTTGAATCTCGTTGGGCGAAAGGTAGAGCGCCTGGCCACCCAGGTGCAGCATCGCCATGTCGAAGGAGACGCGCGTGCGGAGCGAAGCCTTCTGGAAGATCATGCCCAGCGTCTTGCGGGCCAGGATCGGCGGGTTGCCCCAGGCTTTGTACTCTTTCTTCAGGACGTCGGCCAACCGCAGCAGGCCGTTAAACTCTTGTGAACTCAAATCCGCGATGGATAGGTAGTGTTGCATGTGGCTATCTCTCCCTACAGGTTCCCTGTATCATCCTTACACAAAGTATAGCACAGAACGGGCGCCCTGTCATCCGACCACCGGATTCCGCAGGACGCCGATGCCCTCGATGTCCACTTCGACGCTGTCGCCGGCGTAGATCGGGCTGACGCCGGCCGGCGTCCCCGACATGATCACATCGCCCGGCAGCAGGGTCATGATGCTGGTGATGTGGCTGACCAGGAGCGGGATATCGAAGACCAGCTCCGAGGTGCGGCCGCTCTGGCGCGTCGCGCCATTCACCCGGCAGATCACGGCCAGGTCGGCGATGTTCAGCTCCGTCTCGATCCAGGGGCCGAGCGGGCAGAAGGTGTCGAAGCTCTTGGCGCGCGTCCATTGGCCGTCGCCAGATTGCAGGTCGCGCGCGGTGACGTCGTTGCCGCAGGTGTAGCCGAAGATGTAGCCGGCCGCATCGGCGCGCGCCACGTGGCGGGCGCGCCGGCCGATCACCACCGCCAGCTCTGACTCGTGCTCGACCTGCTGGCTCTGGGCCGGCAAGACGATGGCTTCGCCCGGCCCGATCACCGCCGTCGAAGGCTTCATGAAGATCAAGGGCGCTTTGGGCACGTCCGCGCCATGCTCTTTGGCGTGCGCGACGTAGTTGCGCCCCAGACAGACGATCTTGGATGGCTGGCACGGGGCCAGCAGCTCCACCTGTCGCAATGGCCCGACCTTATCGCCCAACGCCAACGGGCCGGCCCACGGCTCGGCGGCCTGCAAGGCATAGACGACGTCGTCTACGATAACTCCGTAGTGTGCGCCGGCGCCGGCGCGATACCTGACGACTCTCATCTTCGCGTCTCCTCCTCTATCTCGGGCTGTGCGCGGCCAATTCCCGCGCGACTAGATATCATCCAGGTAGACGATGCGCCCCATGATGGCGCGCTTGTCAATCTCCAGCAGGCCCACGCTGGGGCGCTGGCCGCTCACCGGCGCGGCCGGCCCCGGGTTGAACAACAAGACGCTGCCGTGCATCTTCACATAGGGGCGATGGGTGTGCCCGAAGACGACGCAGCCCACGTCTTGAAAGGCCGCCAGCGCCGCCCGGCGCGCCGCCTCTTCGTCGTGCGTCGGCCCCAGGTGCAGCAGCCGGCGTAGCCAGCCGGCCGGCTCGCCCTGATGCCCATGCGTCAGCCCGATGCGGCTGCCGCCGAATTGCACCACCCGTTGCATTTCCAGATAATGTTGCACTTCGGCGTCGTCCGATTCGCCGGCCACGGCCATGGTGATGGTGAATGTGTTCTGCAAGAGACGCAAGGTCTCCAGGTTGCACACATCGCCGGCGTGCAAGATAATATCCAGGCCGGCGAAGGCCCGCGTCAGGCCGGCCGGCAGGCTTGCCTGCCCGTCGGGGATATGCGTATCGGCGATGACGCCAATTTTCATGCGTCCGGCTCCTTCATGTCGGTCCAGTCTCTGCCGGCTATTGGCCGATGACGCCGGCGAACAAGAGCATGCCGGCCGTGATGAGCAATTGGAGCCGCGCCGGGCCGGCCGCCTCGCCCTCGCGCCGGCTCACCGCCCCGGCGAAGACCTGCGCCGCGATCAGCACGGCCAGGATCGCCGCGACCAGAGGCCGCTTCAAGATGACCAGCGCCGCCAGGACGCCGACCTGGCACAGATCGGCCAGCGCGAAGGCCCAGCGTCGCGTGACCAGCCGGCCGCCTTGCAGCAGCGCGCCGCGCGCCGCGGTATAGGCCAGCGCGGCGAGGATGCTGACGCCGCTGACGCCCCCGAAGAGCGCGCCGGCCAACAGCCAGGGGAGCAAGATCCCACCGATGGCCTCCACCCAACGCCCCAGGCCGGCCCACAAGCGCCCCAGCCCCAGGCGCAGGCCGCCCAGGGCCAGGTAGGCCAGCACGGCCCAGGCCGCCGGCAGGCCCACCCAGGCCGCCAAAATGCCGGCGATCAGGAGCGTCGCCGCAATGCCGCCGGCGCGGCCGGCCACCCGCCGGCTCCACCACTGCGCCAGCCGGCCGCTGGGCGAATCGGGCTGACTGTAGGGGAGCCAGGCCAACCGCGCCAGCGGCGCGGCGGCGGCCGGCTCGGCCAGCCCACAGACCGCCTCGTAGAGCATCTCGACCAGCGCGAGACCCGTCAACAGGCGCAGCAAGTTGGCCCAATCCCAATGACTGCCGGCAGCCAGCGCGCCGGCCAGGGCGGCCCAGGCTGGGGCCAGGACCAGGAGTTGCGACGTTGGCCGGACACGCAGGCGTAACACCTGTCCCCACCAGGACAGGGGGGCGTCGGCCGGCGGCGCTTGGGGCGCGGTGCGCGCCTCTTCCGTCTCCATCATTTCCATCATGTAGAACCACTATTATACCACAAGAATGCACGAGGCAGGTCTGAGACCTGCCTCGTTGAACACTACGACACGTCCCGGGGCGCGGCGCGGCCTCAGCGTCGGAAGAAGCCGGCCAGAGCCGGCAGCGCGCCGGCTCCCACGTAAGCTACCACAATATTCTTGATGACTTTGCCGGCCAGGCACGCCAGCAAGAACTGCCAGATCGGCATTTTGAGCGCGCCGGCGGCGATGCCGGCCACATCCATCACCGGGTTCGGGATGACCGACAGGACGAAGATGGTCAGCAGGCCATACTTCGACATGTAGCGCTTCACCTGCTCGTAGCGCGCCCGGTTCTCGATGACGGCCGAGCCAGCGTAGCCGGCCAGGTAGCCGGTCAGCTCGCCCAGGGCCATGGCCACGCCGGCGACGATCCCCACCTCCAGGGGCGGGAAGATGCCGCCGACGGCGAAGACCAGGGCCAGGCTGGGCGCCGGCAGGATCACCGTCGCGTTGCCCAGCAAGCTGATGATGAAGACGCCCAGCAACCCCCAGCGGCCCATCTGCTCGATGGAGCCGCGCAGCAGATAGATGCCGATGGAGACGGCGACGACGAACAGGAACGCGCCGGCGCGAGGCAAGACCCTCCGCCAGTTCACGCCGGCGCGCGCCTGTTTCGTCGGCTCATTTGACACTGATCGTCACCTTACGCATCACGTCGCCCACGGCGATCTTGTTCACCACCTCCATGCTGGCTTCGGTCGCCTGGCCGAAGATGGTGTACTGATTGTCCAGGAAGGAGGCCGGCTTCAGACAGATATAGAACTGGCTGCCGCTGGAGCGCTTCTGCGGGTTGACGTTATCGCCCAGGCGCGCCATGGCCACCGTGCCGGTCAGGTGCTTGAGGTCGTTGATTTCGGCCGGCAGGTCATAGCCCGGCCCGCCGGTGCCGTTGCCCTTGGGGTCGCCGCCCTGCACCACGAAGTTCGGCTCCACGCGATGGAACTTCAGGCCGTCATAGAACCCTTGCCGGCTCAGCTTGACGAAGTTCTCCACCGTCTTGGGCGCCCGGTCGGAAGCCAGCTCGATGACGATGTTGCCCTTATCGGTCTGAATCGTGGCGATGTAGCTCTTGCTGGCGTCGAAGGCTTCGACTTTGGGCGTCGGCGTGTTGGATGCCACGGTGAAGGTGGACGCCGGCTTGTTCGTCGGGGCGGGCGTGGCGGTCGGCGCGGCGGCCGGCGCGCAGGCGGCCAACAGGCCGGCCAATCCCAGCGTCGCCGCGCCCAGGGCCAGCGCCGTCCAACCGAAGGAACGATTTTGCTTCTGCTCAGTGCTCATGATGTTGTGAAAGCTCCTCTGTATGTGATATCTCGGCTTTAGACGTCGTCTGGGCAACCGATGGGGGCGCCGGCCGGCGCCACTCGAAACGCCACAGCAAGTAGGCCCCGATGAGCGCCGTCAATGCGCCCAGGGCGTAGGCTTCCAGCCGCGTGGCCTGGACGATGAAGAGCGCCAGCGCGCCCAGCAGGCCGCCGGCCAGGTAGAGGGTCAACACGGCTTCCCGCCTGGTCATGCCGCGCTCCACCAGCCGGTGCGACGTATGATCCTTGCCGGCCGCCGTCAGCGGGTTCACGCCGCGCCGCAGGCGCGAGATGAAGACCAGCGTCGTGTCGAAGATGGGCAAGCCCAGCACCAGAATCGGGATCATCCAGGTGACCGTCACCGAGGCGCTGGGGAAGCGCAGCTTGATGCCCAGAGCCGCCAGGATGAAGCCGATGAACAGGCTCCCCGAATCGCCCATGAAGATGAGCGCCGGGTTGAAGTTGTAAAACAAGAACCCGATGCACGCGCCCAGCAGCGCCGCGGCCAGGCCGCCCACGA
>CAIQJD010000936.1 GCA_903872005.1 uncultured bacterium
CGCCTCCGCCGCCCCCGGCCGCGCCGCATCCGCCAACCCGATCACCCCCAACACCACCGCCGGCCGGCCAGCCTCCCCCTCGCGCGCCACCAACGTCACACTCCGACCCCGCTCCTGCAAAGCCGCCACAGCCGCCTCGGCCGGCCCATCCAGCGCCCCCCGCTCCCGCAACAAATACGGGCTGCCCACCAGATACGCCGCCCCGCCGACCTGCCCCAACGCCCCTCGGCCGGCCAACGCCTGAAACCCCTCTGCTCGCCGCGGCGCAATCCCCCGATGCCGCGCCTCATGCACAATCGCCCGCCCCAACGCGTGCTCCGAATTCGCCTCAATCGCCGCCGCAAGCGCCAACAGATCCTCCGCCGGCGTCTCATTCAAGCTCACCACATCCGTCACCTGCGGCCGGCCCAGCGTCAATGTCCCCGTCTTATCCAGCGCCACCACCCGCGTTGCGCCGGCGGCCTCCAAATGCGCCCCACCCTTAATCAAAATCCCCTGCCGCGCCCCATTGCTGATCGCCGCCACAATCGTCACCGGCGTCGAAATCACCAGCGCGCACGGGCACGCAATCACCAACAGCACCAGCGCCCGATACAACCAATCCGCAAACGGCGCGCCAAGCACTAGCGGCGGCAAAACCGCCACGCCGGCCGCCAGCGCGATCACCGCCGGCGTATAGATGCTGGCGAACCGATCCACGAAGCGTTGTGACGGTGCGCGCTGTGCCTGCGCCTGCTCCACAACCCGCGCCACGCGCGCCAGCGTGCTATCGCCGGCCGGCCGCGTCACCTGAATCTCCAGCGCTCCTGCCCCATTTACCGAGCCGGCATAAACCGTACTCCCCGGCCCCTTCTCCGCCAGCGCCGATTCTCCCGTGATTGGCGCCTGGTTCACCTCCGAACGGCCGGCCGTCACCTCTCCATCCATCGGGATGCGCTCCCCCGGCCGCGCCAGGATGCGCTCTCCCACCTGCACATCCTCCACCGCGACCGCTTCCGTATGATCGCCGTGCAGCCGCGTCGCCGCCTGCGGCGTCTGCCCGATCAACTCGCGGATAGAGCGCCGCGCCCGATCCATCGTGCGCGCCTCTAACAGATTCCCCACCGCGAACAGGACGATCACCGTCGCGCCCTCTTCCCATTGGCCGATAGCCGCCGCGCCCAACGCCGCCAGCGTCATCAGCGCGTTCATATCCAGCGTGTGCGCCGTCCGCAGCGCCATCCAGCCGGCCCGCGCGATCTGCCATCCGCCGGCCAGCATGGCGACCACAAAAGCCGCCCGACCCGCCCAGGACGGCGCGCCGGCCCATCCCAGGATCAGCCCGACCGCCAGCGCCACGCCGCTGACCAGAATGTTGCGCTCGCGCGTCCCTTGGGGTATCCAGCTTCGCCAACCTTGCTTCGGCCGGCGCGGCTCCGTCTCGCCTTCCAGATAGGCGTGAAAGCCGGCCTCGACCGCCAGGCGCTTCACAAACTCCAGCGTAGCCGGCCGGCCATCATGTTCCACTGTCAAAGCGCCGGTCGCGAAGTTCAGCTCGGCGCGCTGCACGCCGGCCAGTCCCCGAATTGCCTGCTCCAGCTTCGCCGCACAATCCGCGCACTCCATCCCCTCCACGCGAAACTTGCTGACCGAGCCGGCCGGCGCCTCTCGCACCCCATACCCCAACGCACCGATCCGTCGCGTGATCTCGGCCCGCCGGACAGCGCTCGCCTCAACTTCCACCGTCAACGTCGCCGCCGTGAAGTTGATCGCCGCCCGCTGCACGCCGGTCATCTCTCCGATCGCCCGCTCAATCGTCCTGGCGCAATCGGCGCAATCCATCCCCGTAATGTCCATCGTCCATGTTTCAATCATTCTCGTATGCTCATTTATTCATAGGATAGACACAAAGAGAGACGGCGACCAACCGACCAGCGAGAAACTCCGCCGGCCATCGGTCGCCGTCTTATATGTGCGTTACATGCCGCAAGCCCTGAACGAATAGGCCCAACACGTGCTCGTCATCCAGGGCATAGTACGCCTGCCGGCCATCACGCCGCACGCGCACCAATCGCAGGTTACGTAACACCCGCAATTGGTGCGAAATGGCCGACTGGCTCATCTCCAGTTGAAGGGCCAGATCGCCGACGCACAACTCTTGCTGGCGCAGCGCCGCGATGATACGTACCCGCGTCGCATCGCCCAGGACGCGAAAGGTCTCCGCCAGCCGGCTGGCAGTCTCCAGATCCACGGCCCCTTCGCGTTCATGCGCCGGCATCGGTCGTCCCGTGCTCATCTCAGCGCCCTCACGTATGAATGTATACTCATACGTACATGATACTACGGGTTGCGCCGGCTGTCAAGTCCTCGCCCGGCTATTCTTCCAGTCTGCGCTTGAAGTAGTGTACCAGTTCCCCGCCCTGATTGGCGACGACGGTGACCAGTTCCCAGCCGTTGCGCTCCAGGTCGTCCCACGCATGCCGGTCGCTGGAATAGGCATCGGCCTTATTATCGAACAACTTCTCGGCGCCCAAGTACGCGACCCGCCTCCCCACCAACGTACAATACTCCCACTTCACCCGTGTATTCAGTGGCATAGTAACCTCCTGACCGTCAACGTACCCCCATCATAGCACGCCATCCCCAACGCGTCAACGCCGGCAATATGCCACCAAGTTCTCGCTCTTCAAATGTCAGTAGTGCTGCGGCTGGCCCGACGGCAAAGGAGTGCAAGGCTCTGATTTATCGCAAGGAAGACACAGGGGCATCACCGGTGCGCGGGAGGCGGCCAACAAGACATATCTGCCCACCTGGCGCTATGCGAGTCTGCCGGTTTTCGGGCGGCCAGCGGGGGACCACGCTCGCCGGCGGCGAGGATTAAGACGGTGTATTGAATGAAATTTGGCGCGCCCGGCGGGATTCGAACCCACGACCTTCGGCTTCGGAGGCCGACACTCTATCCAACTGAGCTACGGGCGCGTTGCAGTGCTCTTCGAGGGGCGACGATCTTAGCCCTGCTCTCTGCGAGCGTCCACGAATGTCCGGCGGGATGGCTCCCCGGGC
>CAIQJD010000937.1 GCA_903872005.1 uncultured bacterium
GCGTATCTCAAAGTCTGGCAGTAGGCCAGCTTTGCGCGCCGGCGCGTAAGGGAACCGCCAGGCGACTGGCAAGCGCAGATCAGCCAGTCGCCTGGTAAGACGCGGAGCAGCACGTCTGCTCCGCCATCGCCCAGACCGAGCATCGCCAATTGAGGGTCTGAAAACTCGATCCCATGCCAACGATCACGTTCCTGCCCGACAACCGCATCATCACTGCCCCCGCCGGCAGCCTGCTGAGCGACCTGATCGAGAAAGTCGGGCTGCGCGTGAATCTTCCTTGCGGCGGTCAGGGCCGCTGCGGACGTTGCAAGGTACGCGTGCAGGCCGGCGACGTTCGCAAACGCTCAATCAGCCGGCTCACCGAGGCGGAACTGGCCGATGGCTACGCGCTGGCCTGCCAGACGTTGATCGAAGACACGGACCTGGTAATCGAGATTCCGCCACAAGAAGCCATGATCGTGCGCCGGCTCCCCGGCGAAAAACGCAAGCTCCCTGAGCTGACCCTGCCGGATGCCTGCGACTGGCAATCGGACCCCCCGCTGAAGCGCATCTATCTGGACATCGAGCCACCCAGCCTATCGGATAATACCGCCGACGTAGATCGCGTGCTGCGCGCCCTGCGACGCCGCGACAACCGGCTTGATGACGTCACGCTCAACCTGCCGCTCCTGCAACGCATGGCCGACTCGCTGCGCGACGCGAACTGGCGCGTGACCGCCACTCTGGAATTCCACGACTGGACGACAACCGGCAACAACGGCCGTCGCCGGCCGCGTCTGATCGGCTTGACCCCCGGCAGCTCCATAGACCGCCTCTATGGCATCGCCATAGACATCGGCACCACTTCAAACGTGGTCTACCTGGTAGATATGTTCGAGGGCAAAGTCGTGGACAGCGCGGCCGAATATAACGGGCAGATTGCCTGCGGCGAAGATGTCATCTCGCGCATCATCTATGCCCGCCGGCCCGGCGGCCTGGCGCATCTACAGAAGCTCGTCCTGGACACGCTGAACGGCCTGATCAGACGGCTCGCCGAGCGCAACAACGTCATCCTCAACGACATTTCGCGGGCTGCGGTCGCCGGCAATACCACCATGATTCACCTCTTCCTGGCGATGAACCCGGAGCCGATTCGCCTGGAACCGTACATCCCCACGATCAACACGCCGATGCCGGTACTGGCCGCCGATCTGGGACTGGCGATCAACCCTGACGCCAAAGTAGACTGCCTCCCCGGCGTCGGATCCTATGTCGGCGCAGACATTACCGCCGGCGTCCTGGCCTGTCAAATGCACCGCAACGAAGCCCTGACCCTGTTCATTGACGTCGGCACCAATGGCGAAATGGTGTTAGGCAACTCCGACTGGCTCATCTCGTGCGCGTGTTCGGCCGGCCCGGCCTTTGAAGGCGCCGGCGTGCAGTGCGGCATGCGCGCCACCGAAGGCGCCATCGAGGAAGTCTGGCTCAACCGCGAGACCGGCGAGCCGACGTACAACACCATCGGCGACACGCCAGTGCGCGGCCTGTGCGGCTCCGGCATCATCGGCCTGCTGGCTGAACTCTTCGTCAACGGCTTCCTCACCAAGGGCGGCAAGC
>CAIQJD010000938.1 GCA_903872005.1 uncultured bacterium
CTCCATCACTTCGGGGATGCGAAACCCGCCGCCGATTTCGATGAGCTGCGAGCGCGAGATGACTACGTCGCGGCCGCGCGCCAGGGCGCTCAGCGCCAACAGCACCGCGCCGGCATTGTTGTTGACGACCAGCGCGCCTTCCGCGCCGGTCAGCCGGCGCAGGAGCGCCTCGGCATGCGCGTAGCGCGAGCCGCGCCGGCCGGCATCCAGATCGTATTCCAGGTTGGAATAGCCCGCGCCGGCGGCGGCCATGGCGGCGCGCGTCGCATCGCTGAGGGGCGCGCGCCCCAGGTTGGTGTGGATGATGACGCCGGTGGCATTGATGACGCGGCGCAGGGAGGGGGCGATAGCCCGCTCCACGGCGACAGCGACGGCGTCAGCGAGGGCCGGCTCGTCGGGGGCCGGCGCGCCGGCGCGCACGTCAGACCGGGTCTGTTCCAGGACGGCGCGGACCGTCTCGACGACCAGGTCGCGGCCGTGCCGCTCGGCGAGGCCGGCGATGCGCTCCGTCTGGAGCAGCCGATCCACGCTGGGCAAGCGCCGCAGGTTTTGGTTCAGGGCGTCGCTCATAGTCGTATCCCTTGCAATGTGCTTTGGCGAGAGTCGTCTCTCAAAGGGGATTATAGGCAGATTCGCCGGCGTGACAAGAGCGCGCCTTCATTCACGATCTCACACCGGTTCGTTTGGAGCACGAAAGGCACGAAAGGGCGACTGTAACATCTTGGTCACCATCCATGAGACCACTTTTTCGCGCCTTTCGCTGCTTTCGTATGTTTCGTGTTCCAAATACCGCCACGTGTGCAACACACCCAAAGCGCGCATGGGCCTTTTCTCGCCTTGTGGTATAATAGACGCGGAGGTTGTTGACGCATGGAATGCAAACAAGCCAAGAATCTCAAGCGCTGCAATTGTAGCTACGAGCCGTGCCCCCGCAAAGGGATATGCTGCGACTGTCTGGCGTATCATCTGGCGAGCGACGAGCTGCCGGCCTGCGCCTTCCCGGACAACGTTGAGCGCACCTATGACCGCTCCTTCGCCCGCTTCGTCAAGCTCCATGCGCCGCGTTGACGCCGACGCGGCGCCACGCCGGCACAGGAGGATGAGCCGAGGATGAATGTAGGCATCCACTTCTCGAACAGTTATTGGCAGCCGCCGGCCGAGAAAGATTTCGCTCGCTTGAAGCAAGCGCGTCCAGAGACAATCAAGACGCTGATCTTCCCCGCGCCGCGCTTCGATCAGGCAGCCATCCACCGCCGGCTGCGCCAGGAACACCCCGAAGCCCTGCTGGTCGGCCGGCTCTACGCCGACATGAGCGCCGGCGCCTGGTCAGCGGCCGATTTCATCAGCCATTTTGCGCCGCGCATCGCCGAGTTGCGCGACAGCGTCACCTGGTTCGAGATTCACAACGAGCCGAATCTGGATGCAGCCACAGCCGGCTATTCCGAAGGCTTCGGCGCTTCGGACGCGGACGCCGACCGCTTCGCCGCGTGGCTCGAAGAGGTCCTGGCCGGCCTGCGCGCGCAATTCCCCTGGGCGCGCTGGGTTTTTCCGGGCCAGGCCAGCCCGCGTTACACCGAATTCTGGAACCGGCTGCTCCCCACCATTCAAAAATTCGACGCCTGGGGGGTGCACTGTTATTGGGAAGGCGACAACCACCTGCACCCGTACTTCGGCCTCTGCTACACCTACGCGCACTATCTCGCGCCGGCGCTGCCCATTATCATCACGGAGTGCGGCGACGCGACGCCGGGGCGCGCGCCGGCCGAGAAGCTGAGCCGGCTGCTGGTCTGGTTCGCCGAGCTGGAGAAGTATGACTACGTCATCGGCAGCGCGCTCTATATCCTGGGCAACACGACCGATCTGGCGCGTGGGCAAAGCCACGCCGATGATGATATCACCGAGGATATGGCGCGCGCCATCGGGCAATTGGGCCGCCGGCCGTGCCGGCCACTCTGCGCCGACGGCTTCGACTTCCCGGTCGGCAAACCCGACGGGACGAACTTCTACGTGGCCGCCGGCGTGGCCGAAGATGCCTACTATGCGCGTTTCTCGGCCTGGCACACCGGCGAGGACTGGAACTATATCCAGGGCGGGGCCGGCCACCCCGTCTACGCCGTAGCGCACGGCCGCGTCAAGACGGCGCAACAATTCTCCACCTGGGGCAATATCGTGCTCCTCGAGCATCGCCTGGCCGATGACCGCACCCTCTGGAGCCAGTACGCGCACCTGGCCGAGATGATGGTCAAACCCGGCGATTTCGTCAGCCGCGGCCAACAGATCGGCGTCATCGGCCACATGATGGACGCCCAGGGCAAGCCCAAAGGCCCGCCCCACCTGCACTTCGAGCTGCGCTGCCACGAACTCTCGGCTAACGAGTGGTACCTGCCACGCGATGACGTGCTGCGCTACTACCTGCACCCCAGCGCCTTCATCAACAGCCACCGCCCCAATTCGGATCAGCTCGTCTTGAAAGTAGACGACGCCGACGCCGGCTGCGTCCGCTCCCAATCACGCTTCTGGTTCGAGTCTGACAAGGGCTATCTGGATCATTCCTACTGGACCTGGACCGCATCCGAGGAGCAAGGCGAGGAGTGTTGGGTCGAGTGGCGTCCCAAGATCCCCCAAACCGGCCTGTACGAAGTATTCGTCTTCGTGCCGGCGCAAAATTCCAACACGCGGCACGCCCGCTACAAGATCACGCATCGGCGCGGCGACGCCACAGTAGAAATCAACCAGAATGACCACTCCAACGAATGGGTATCGCTGGGGACACACCCCTTTTCGACGGTGCAGCCGGCCTGCGTGCGCTTGAGCGACGTCACGGGCGAGCCATTCACCCGCGATGGGGCCGGCCGGCGCCAGATCGCCTTCGACGCGATCATGTGGACCTTCGTCAAACCCGGGGAAGGGTGATCTACCCGGCATCCTGACCACTGAGGAGAGAGCCATGCCATCCCTATCATTCAAGGCGCGCGTGCCCGTCTTCGACGCCAATGTGCAGGTGGGCGACGCGCCCAATGCGCCGGCTCCGGTGCGAGATCGGGCCGGCTTACTGGCTGAATTGGATCGTCACGGCGTGGAGCGGGCGCTCATCTACCACGCCCAGGCTGAAGAGCGCAGCGTGGTGGACGCCAACAAGCGGCTGGAAGAATGGCTCGGCCATGACGGCCGGCTCTTCCCCCAATGGGCTGTCCTGCCCATGGCCGACTCGCTGGCTAACATCCAGGCCCTCCACACGCATGGCCGCGTGCAATGCGTCCGGCTGGCGACGCCGCGCGTGGCCGGCCTGCCCTTCCGCCCGTGGGTCTACGACGATCTGTTGAACTGGCTCAACCGCCAGCGCATCCCCCTCTTCATCACCATCCCCGGCAGCGAGCCGGATGAACTGGCCGGGACGCTGGCGGACTATCCCGGCCTGGTGGCGGTGCTGTGCGGCGCGCACTACGTGCATGCCCTGTGGGTGCGCCCGCTGCTGCGCGCCCTGCCCAACGCCTACCTGGAGCTGAGCCGCTACGAGCCGCTGGGCGAGATCGAGGCGCTGCGCGATGAATTCGGCGCCGAACGGATGGTCTACGGCTCGTGGTACAGCCGCTACGTCATGGGGCCGATGCTCTTCTACCTGCATCAGACGACGCTATCGGACAGCGAGCTGGCGCTCGTCTGCGCCGGCAACTTGGAGCGCATCCTGCGCGGGGAGGGTCGCCGTGATTGAGGGAACTCAGGTCATTGATTTCCACGGCCATACCGATGGCCTGGACTACTGCGGCATGAAAGCGGATCGGACGCAGATGTTGCGGGCCATGGACGCCGCCGGCATTGATCTCGCCTGCATCTTCAATTGTTGCCACCCCAACGGCGTGGACAGCAACAACGACGTGGCCGCCTTCGTGGCCGGCCGGCCCGACCGCCTCATCGGCTTCGCCCATGTCTCGCCGATGCTGCCGGCCGGCATGCTCGCCGAGCTGGAGCGCGCCATAGATGTCCTCAAGTTCCGCGGCATCAAGCTCTATCCGCCCTCGACTCCCTGGCCGCTCAATACGCCACGGTGGGATCCCATCTACGCGTTCGCCGATGCGCGCCGGCTGCCGGTCATCTTCCACACAGACACCTTCTCGCAAGACAAATGCCGGCCGGCCCAATTGGCCGACATCGCGCCGCGTTTTCCCAACGCCATCTTCATCGCCGGCCATTCGGGCAACGACGCCATCGGCCGCGCCGAAGCCATCGCCGCGGCGCGCGCCTGCCCCAACGTCTATTGCGAGACCTGCTCGACCTTCCGCCAGCCCGGCGCGATTGAGGAACTGGTGAACGGGGCCGGCGCAGAACGTGTCTTGTACGGCTCGGATCAGCCGTTGATGGACCCGCGCCCGCAGATCGGCAAGATCATCACCGCGGACATCTCTGATGAGGCCAAGCGCCTGGTCTTGGGCGGCAACGCCCGGCGCATACTTGGATTATGCGAACAAATATGAACGATCAGAGTACGAATAGCGTCCCTCACGAGAACGATGACATGCTAGCCGAATACGATTTCTCCACTGGTGAACGCGGCAAACATCATCAAACTTTCGAACGCGGCTTCAAAGTATTCATCCACAAACAAGATGGCCCCGTCGAAGAGCGCGATTGCGATCTCCCTGACGGAACCAGCATGCTCGATCCAGACTTACGTGACTTCTTCCCTGACTCGCACGCTGTCAATCGCACCTTGCGAGGTTTGCTACAGCTTATTCCAGAACGACCAGCGACCAGATAGACTCATGTACGGTAACAGTCAGGCTTGCTTGATGGCTCGACAAACTTCATCGCCCGATCGGCCGGCTCAGATTCATACTAGAATGCCCGGCTCATTCGCCCACTACACGATCCTGAACCGGCTGCCGGCCATCGTGGATCGCGTCCTGGCCGCCGGCGACTATCCGCCGGCCGCAGCCGCCGCCCTGCGCCGGCTGCGCGACGAATGCGCCGCCGGCCAACCGGTCGCGCCGCTGGCCGAAACGGCCGGCGACCGCGCCGAGTGGGACGCCGCCTGGGAACGCCACGCGGCCGGCCACACCTGGCTCGATATCCCCTGGTACTTCGCTGAAGCCTACTTCCACCGCCGGCTGCTCGAAGCCAGCGGCTACTTCCAACCCGGCCCGGGCCACGGCCGCGATCCCTACGGCCCGCAGAAAGCCACGGAGCTGGATGGGCCGGCGCTGGCCGGCTGCGCCGAGGCCCTGGGCCGGCTGCCGGCCGCGCCGGGCGAACGCCTGCCGGCGCTGCTCCTCTGCGCGCTGTGGGGCAACCGCGCCGATCTCACCTTCGCCGACATGGCCCAAACAGCCTACGCCGGCCTCGCCAGCGGCGAGACCCACTCTCTGCTGCTGGACCACCGGCCGGCCGTCGCCGCAGCCCTGGCCGGCAGCGTGGGGCGCGTCGACTTCATCAACGACAACGCCGGCCTGGAGCTGCTCTTCGACCTGGCGCTGGCCGACTTCCTGCTGACCGAAGGGCTGGCCGGCACAGTGCGCTTCCATCTGAAGTCACAGCCCTTCTTCGTCTCCGACGCCATGATCGCCGACGTGGAAGAGGCGCTGCGTCGGCTGCGGGCGCACCCCGACCTGGCCGCGTTGGCCCAGCGCCTTGACGGGCATTTGGCCGCCGGCCGGCTCGTCCTGTGCGCCGAGCCTTTCTGGGTCAGCGCCTATGGCTTCGAAGCATTGCCGCCGGCGTTGCGAACGGAGCTGGCCGGCGCGGCGCTGGTCTTCATCAAGGGCGACGCCAACTACCGGCGCCTGCTGGACGACCGCGCCTGGCCGGCATCGGCCTCCCTGGCGTCCTTGACGCGCTATTTCCCGGCCCGTTACGTCGCCATCCGCGCCGTGAAAGCCGAGTTGATCGTGGACATCGGCGAAGAGACGGCGGCGCGCTTGCGAGAACGCCGGCCCGACTGGATGACCAGCGGAGAATACGGGGTGATATGCGTGGTTCCTCCCATCCCCTGAGCGCGCCGCTCCGCCGCCGGCCGGCGTCCTGGACGCGTCCGGCCGCCGGGCTGCGCCCGGCATTGGCGCTCCTCTGTCTCGTATTGGCGTTGGCCGGCTGCCGGCTGCATCCCCAACCGACGCCGACTCCCCTGCCAACCCGGACCGCAACGCCGGCCGCGCCATCGCCCACCCCCAGCGTGACCCCGACGCCCAGCCCGACGCCGCGCCCAACCGCGACGCTATCGCCCACGCCACGCCCGACCCGCTCGACCGCCCAGGCCCTGGCCGAAACCGAGCTGCCGATGCGCGATCCGCTGGCTCTGGCGCAA
>CAIQJD010000939.1 GCA_903872005.1 uncultured bacterium
AACAACTTCGCCATGCTGAACACGCCGCTGACGCTGCAATCCTATCGCAGCCAGTATCGCGGCGGAGCCGTAGTCACGGTGGTGGAATGGGCCATTGCCATCGGGCCGGAGGGCGGGCCAGCATCGGCCGGCGAGGCGCTGTTGTCGCCCCTCAATGGCGGCTACCTGCCGCTGGTGCTGAGATAGTCTGACGTTCTGAGCGGCGCTCTTTGGATGCCATCGCCCCGGATGGCGGCCTGAGTCATCGGGCCGGCCGTCCGGGGCGATGGCGCGCGTTTGGCGCTTGACAGGGAGCGCGTTCGCGCCTATAATAAGCTGAAAGTGTCCACTGTGGACAATCCGCGGGATGATAGGCAGGGATACGCATGGACATTCCTCGTTTGGACGCGGTGAGCGCCGCGCCGCTCTGGCAACAGGTCGCCGGCGTTATCCGCCGCGCCATTCAGAGCGGTCAGTTGCGCCCCGGCGACCGCATCGTCGAAGCGCAACTGGCGCGTCAGCTCGGCATCAGCCGCAATCCCATCCGCGAGGCGCTGCGCCAGCTCCAGCAGCAGGGGTTGCTGGAATATCGGGCCAACGCCGGCGCGGTGGTGGCCCGCATCGCGCCGGCCGACGCCCAGATGGCCGTGGAAATGCGCGCCCTCCTGGAAGCTCGCGCCGTGCGGCAGTTGCGCGAAGGTAGTCATGCCGCGGCCTTCCTGGCGCTGGATGCCATTGTGGCGCAGATGGGGGCGTTGCCGGCCGATGCGCCCCTGGCGCAGGCCGAGGCCCTCGACAGTCAGTTCCATGACCTGCTGATTTCAGCGTCCCAGAGCGCCATGCTGCGGCGCGTGTGGGAGACGGTAGACCCATATACCTGGATGATCCTCACGGCCTGGCAGCGGCGGGACGCGCAGTATACGTTGGATTATCGGGAGTTGTACGAGGATCACCGCCGGCTGCTCGATACGCTGCGCGCTGGCGACCTGTCCGCAGCCGTCGCCGCCATCCACGAGCATATCCTGCGCTATGTGGACGGCGGAAGTCTTGCAGAGAAGGAGGCCCACCCATGACCGAAATGACCCCGCGCCAGCGCTTGCTGACGGCCCTGCGGCGCGGTCAGCCCGACCGCGTGCCCTGTTTCCCCTCGATCATCCGTTGGGTGCGCTATCACTATGGTTGCACCTGCCCGCGCCACCAGTTGCGGCTGGCCGAAGACTTCGGCCTGGATGCGCTGATCAACTACGGGCAGTATACCTGGCAATCGGTCAGCAATGACTATGTGTACGCGCCCGGCGGCGGCTACAGCTACGCGGCTGCCGGCCTGTATGGCGACCTGCCGGAGGTGGCCGTCGAGCTGAAAGTCAAGAATGGCGCGGAGCATGTCTGGTTCGAGCGGACGTTCCACACGCCGGCTGGCGACCTGCACGACGTGATGCAGTGGTCGCGGCCGAATATCGGCTATGGCGACGGGCCAAACCCGCACCGCGTCGAGCCGTTGGTCAAGGCGCTGGCCGATCTGCCGGCGCTCAAGTTCCTCTATCCGGCGCCGCGCCGTGACTTGCTGGCTGATTTCCCTCTGGTGAAGGCGGAGATCGGCGCGCGCGGCCTCCTGGCGGCCATTGATTGCACCCACGCCGGCAGTTGGGGCATGGAAGTCCTGGGGCCGGAGAATCAGTTGATCGCGTCGGTGACGGAACCGGAACTGCTGGCCGGCGTCTGCCGGCTGGCAAACGACGTCCACCTGCGGAACCTGCGCGCCCTCCTGGATCTGGGGCTGGAAGCAGTCTACGATAGCTGGTTCCAGTGCGGGCCATCGGTCGGGTGGTCGCCCAAGACCTACCGGCGCATCTTCCTGCCGCTGGTGCAAGAGTGCGTCGCGTTGGCGCACGAGTATGGGGCGATCTATATCTATCAAGACGACGGCAAAATGCGCGACATCTTGCCGCTGGTTGTGGAAGCCGGCGCCGATGTCCTGTCTGGCCTGCAGCCGCCGGAGGTGGGCGATGTGGTGTTGAAAGAGGCGAAGGCGCTGTATGGCGACAAAGTCACGTTGCTGGGCGGCCTGGACCCGTGCTACACCTTCGACCGGGGCAATCCGGCCCTGGTGCGGGAGGCCGTGCGGCAGGCCATCGCCGACGCCGGCGCCGGCGGCGGCTATGTCCTGGGCACGGGCGAGGCGATTGACCCGCAGACGCCGGCCGAGAGCATCCATGCGGCCGTCGCGGCGGCGCGCGAGTTCGGAAGATATTCATAGCGAAGGAGAAGATACCATGACCAAGTCCAAGAAAGCGTGGCGCTTCGGCGACGAAGAACTCATCTACATCAAGGAAGTCCTCGATTCCGGCTTCGGGGCGTCCACCAGCGGCAACATGAACCAGCGTCTGGAGCACGCCTTCGCCGGCCGGTTCGGCGTCGGCTTCGGCATCACCCATGTCAATGGCACGGCGACGATGCACTCGTGCCTGGCGGCCGCCGGCGTGGGCGTCGGCGATGAGGTCATCATCCCGGCCCTCACTGTGGTGTCTACGGCTTTCGTGACGCTGCACCAGAACGCGGTGCCGGTCTTCGCGGACATTGACCCGCGCACGTTCACCATGGACCCGGCGGACGTGGCGCGCAAGATCACGCCGCGCACGAAGGCCATCATCCCGGTGGCGCTCTACGGGCAGACCTGCGACATGGATCCGATCATGGCTCTGGCGAAGGAGCATAACCTCGCTGTGATCGAAGACAACGCGCAGTGTTACCTGGGAACCTACAAGGGCCGGCTGGCCGGCTCCATTGGTCAGATGGCGAGCTTCAGCTTTGAGAATTCCAAGCATATCAGCACCGGCGACGGCGGCATCGTCATCACCGATGATGAAGTCCTGGCGAAGAAGATTCGCAAGTTTCAGGGCGCCGGCTTCTCCACCATCGAGGCCGACGAGGGGCGCGTGCGCCTGCGGAAAGACGACTTCCAGAATCCCAACTTCAAGCGGCACGATTCTTTCGGCTGGAACTATCGCCTGCCCGAAGTGGCGGCCGCAGTGGGTTTGGCGCAACTCGGCCGGCTCGATCATTACGTCTCCATGCGCCATAACATAGCCAGGCTCTTCCTGGAGGCCGTGGATGGCTGCGACTACCTCGTCCCGCAATATGTCCCCGAAGGCTACGTCAGCTCCTACTGGACTTTCGCCATGCTCTACGAGGGCGTGGAGGCGCTCGGCGTATCGTGGGAAGAGTTCCGGCGTAAGTTCATGGAGTTCGGCGGCGACGGCTTCTATGCCGCCTGGCAGGTAACGTATAACGAGCCGGTCATCAAGGAGATGGCGTTCTATGGCAAGGGTTGCCCGGTGCGCTGCCCGCTGTACGAGGGGCCGCGCGTGGAGTGGGGGCCGGGGTTGTGTCCGGTCGCCGAGAGCGTGCAGCCGAAGTTGATGCAGTTGCAGTGCAACTATGGCGACCTGGAAGAGGCCAAAGAGAAGGCTGAGGCGCTGAAGAAGACGATTGCGTTCTACGCCGGCAAGCGGCGTTAGTGTCCGAAGTCCTCACAGGTCTTGGGGACCTGTGAGGACCTATGCGTTTCGACGCGGTTGCGCCTCGGCGCTATCCGACTATAATAACTGTAGCGGGAGGCACAGCGTATGGAGATTCGCCACTACCGATTTGACCGCATCACGTTGGATCCAGAAAAATGCTTCGGCAAGCCTTGCGTCCGTGGGCTACGCATGCCTATTGCGTCAATCCTGAGCTATCTCAGTTCTGGAATGACGGTAGATGACGTGCTGAAGGCATGGCCGGAACTAGAGCGTGAGGACATTTTTCAGGCATTGGCCTATGCCGCATGGGCTATGCAAGAAAGACTCGTTCTCATCGAAAAGAGCGCCGCCTAGATGAAGTTCCTGTTGAACATGAATCTGCCGCGCGAATTGGGCCAGAGCTTGGCCGCTGAAGGACACGTCTGCCGCCATGCCGGCGACATCGGGATGGCCCGATCCAGCGCCGCGGATATCATTATGGAGGCCAGGGGCAACCGGGAAACCATCCTCACACACGATCTGGACTACGGCCACCTGCTGGCTTTTTCGGGCGTGCAGACGCCTTCGGTGATCATCCTGCGCTTGCGCAACGCTCACCCGCGCAACTTGCTCAGGCGTATCATGAGCGCCTGGTCTGAGATCGAAGATGCTGCGCAGACCGGCGCCATCGTCGTCATTGAAGATGCGGCCACGCGTATCCGCCTACTCCCTGTAGACGCATCCAAGTGATACAATGGACATAGATCAGGTCCTCTCTCAACTGCGTGCCCAGGCGAACCCGGCCACTGTCGCCGGCATGGCGCGCTACGGCATCAATCCCGCCGGCACGCTGGGCCTCTCCATCCCGGCGCTGCGCCAGATGGCGAAGGAGATCGGGCGCGACCACGCCCTGGCCGGCCAGCTCTGGGCGACCGGCATCCATGAGGCGCGCATCCTGGCCGCCTTCGTGGATGATCCGCAGCAGGTCACCGAGGCGCAGATGGAGCGGTGGGTCGCCGACTTCGATTCGTGGGATGTGTGCGATCAGGTCTGCTGCAACCTCTTCGACCGGCTGGGCGCGCTGGCCTATCGCAAGGCGCCCGAATGGGCCGGCCGGCCCGAAGAGTTCGTGCGACGCGCCGGCTTCGCTCTCATCGCGGCGCTGGCCTGGCATGACAAGCAGGCATCGGACGAGGCCCTGGCCCAATTCTTGCCGGTCATCCAAAAGGGCGCGACGGATAACCGCAACTACGTCAAGAAGGCGGTCAGTTGGGCGCTGCGCCACATCGGCAAGCGCAACCCGCCGCTCAACCGGCTGGCGATTCAGACGGCCGAGGAGCTACGCCGGCTCGATGCGCCGGCGGCGCGCTGGCTCGCCAGCGAGGCGCTGCGCGAGCTGACCGGGCCGGCCGTGCAGGGCAAGTGGGCCGGCGCTATATCCGAAAGCTGATCGCTGAAAGCTGATTGCCGACTGCTCACATAGGAGGCGCAACATGAGCCACTACAGCAAACTGAGCGCGATGATCATTGGTCTGGGTTCGATGGGCAAGCGTCGCGTGCGGAACCTGCGCGCCCTGGGCGTCGGGCGCATCATTGGCTTCGATGCGCGCGATGACCGGCGCAGCGAGGCCGGCGAGCGCTATGGCATCGAGCTGGTGGCCGACCTAGCGCGCGGCCTGAACATCAAGCCGGATGTGCTCATCATCTCGACGCCGCCGCACCGGCATTTGGAATTCGCGCACGCCGCCATAGACGCGGGCCTGCCATTCTTCATGGAAGCCAACTGCTTCATCGAGGGGCTGGCGGAACTGAACGCGGCGTTGCGGAGCAAGCCCCTGGTCGCCGCGCCGTCGCGTACGCTCTGGTTTGACGATGGGGCGCGGCGTATCAAAGAGATGCTCGATGCCGGCAAGCTGGGCGCGCCGGCCGAATTCGCGCATCATTGCGGCCATGCCCTGCCGGCCTGGCACCCCTGGGAGGACTATCGCGAGTTCTACGGCGGGCAGATCGAGGCGAAGGGCGCCGGCTGGGATATGGTCGGTTTCGAGAGCTACCTGCTCACCTGGTGGTTCGGCAAGATCGCCGGCGTCTCGGCGATGTATGGCAAGCGCTCCACGTTCAATACGCCGGTGGACGACACATTCCAAGTGTTGCTGGAGTTCGCCGGCGGGACGCTGGGCAACGCCATGATTGATGTGGTCTCGCCCTACGCCTTTCGCACGACGCGCATCGTCGGGGAGGGCGGCGTCATCGCCTGGGATCACATGAAAAAGACTCTGGATGTCTTCCACGCCGGCGGGATTGACTGGACGCGGCGCACGTTGGAAGCCGGCCATGTGGAGCCGGGCTACGTGGCGGCCGAGGAGATGTACATCGGCGAGGTCGAGTGTTTCCTGAAGGCCGTCCTGGGCGAAGCGCCCTATGTGGCGACTTTCGAGGACGAGCTGCAGGTCATGCGCGTGGTCGAGGCGGTGAAAGAGAGCCGGCAGACCGGCCGGCATATCCAATTGTAGCGATTCCAACCTCCCGCAGATTCGCAATCTGCGGGAGGTTTCTCTCTAGCTCGCGAATCGTAAAGGAGACAGCACACATGCGTATCAAGGAAGTTCTCGCGTACCCGGTCGAAGTCCCCTACATCAAGCCGTGGGTGATTTCCGGCGGGCCGACCACCGTGGCGGCCAATGTCCTGGTGCAGGTCGTCACCGACGCCGGCATCATTGGCCTGGGCGAAGGTTCGCCGGTGCCGGCTTATGGCGACGAGACACAAGGCACGATCCTGCACGCCATCCGCGACAATCTCGCGCCGGTCTTGATTGGCCGCGACCCCTTCGACACGGAGGCGCTGCTGAAGGCGATGGACAAGCGGCTGCACGGGCATCACTTTGCCAAAGCCGCCCTTGACCTGGCGCTGTGGGACATCCGTGGCAAGGCGCTGGGCGCGCCGGTCTACCAGTTGATGGGCGGCGTCTACCGCGACCATATTGACCTGATTGAGGGCGTCGGCCTGGGCGACACCGAGACGCGCGTGCGCGAGGCCATCGAGGCGGTGCAGAAGGGCTTCAACATCATCAAGATGAAGATTTCCGGCAATCCGGACCTGGATGTCGAGCAGGTTGGCGCGGTGCGCGCTGCGGTCGGCCCCAAGATACACCTGCGTCTGGACGCCAACCAGGGCTACCGCGCCGGCGACTGCCTGCCCACTTTCAAGAAGCTGGCTTCGTTCGGCCTGGACTACATCGAACAGCCCTTGCCGCGCTGGGACCTGGACGGGCAGGCCATGTTGGCCGCCGCGCTCGACACGCCGATCATGGGCGATGAGAGCTGCTACTCGCCGGAGGACGTGGTCACGCTGATTCGCCACAAAGCGGTGGATATCGTCAACATCAAGATCATGAAGTCTGGCCTGACGCGCTCGCAGAAGATGGCGTCCATCGCCGAAGCGGCCGGCTTGCCCTGCATGATCGGCAGCATGGTGGAGCTGGGCATCGGCACAGCCGCCGGCGTCCACTTCGGCATCGCCACGCCGGCCGTTACCTATGCCTGCGAGCTGGTCGGCGCGGCCTTCCTGGTGGATGATGTCTGCGAGGGGAACCCGTACACGGTCATTCCGCCCAGCCATGCCTGGGGCGTGCCGGCCGGCGTCGGGTTGGGCGTTACGCTGAAGAAGCAGTACGCCAAAGCGAAATAGACTTGCGCTAGACTTCGGAAGTCTGAGAAGACTTCCGAAGTCTATTTCCAGAAGCCGCTCACGGCGCGGCGATATCTACCGTGGCGCTCATGCCCCAGCGCAAGCCTTGCGGCTGCGTATCCAGCGCGATCACCACCAGATAGACCACGTCGCCGGCCACCACGCCGGCTTGTGGCGCGATGCGCGTCACCTTGCCGGCGATCTCCGCGCCCAGCGCCTCTACGTAGACCGTCGCCGGCGCGCCGCCGACGACGCGCGCCACATCGCGCTCGCTCAGGTCGGTTGTCTCGACCTGGAAGCGGCTGAAGTCGGCCAATGTGACGATCGGCTGGCCGGCCAGGGCCGTCTCGCCGGCGCCGGCTTTCAGGGCCGCCACGACGCCGGCGAAGGGGGCGCGCAACTCCAGGTCTTTGAGGGCGCTCTCCGCCCGATTGACGCTCACCTGCGCTGCGGCCACGTCTGCCTCGGCCACGGCCAGGGCTTCCGGCCGGCGGCCGGCTTTCAGCACGTCCAACTGCGCCTGGGCGCGGCGCACCTCCGCTTCGGCGGCGGCCAGATCGGCCGGCCGCGCCGCGGCTTTGGCTTTGTCCAGGGCGGCGCTGGCCTGGGCCACGCCGGCCTGCGCCCGCTCCAGGTCGGCGGCGCTGGGGCCGCGCGTCGCCAGTTGATAGCGCGCCTGGGCGGCGGTCAGGGCGTTGGTCGCCTGCTCAAGCTGCAGGGCTTGCGGGTAGAGGCCGGCGTCGGGATTGCCCTTGATGCGGTCATAGGCGGCCTGGGCCTGACGTTGGGTCGCCTGGGCGTTGGCCAGGTCGGCTGCCGCCGCGGCGACCGCGCCGGCGTCTGGCCCTTCTTGCAGTTTCTTCAACGCCGCGCGCGCCATGGACAGAGCGGCCTCGGCCATGGCGATGTCTTCGGGGCGGGCCGCCTCTTTGGCCCGCGCCAGTTGGGCCGCGGCCGCGTCCACGCCGGCTTGCGCGGCGGCCAATTCGGCCGGGGCCGGCGCGGCTTTCAGCTCGGCCAGTTGCGCCTGCGCTCGGGTCAGAGCGGCGCGGGCTTGCGCCACAGCGCCTTCGGCGGTGGATTTGTCCAGCGCCATCAGGACCGCGCCGGCCGCAATCTGGTCGCCTTCATGGACGGCCATGCTGGCGATGCGCCCGCCGGCCGTGAAGCTCAGCGCCGCCTGTTGGACGGGGACGATCTTGGCCGAAGCGCGCGCCGCGCCGCTGCGCGGCCGGGGCTGGGCCGTGGCGGCCGGCGCGATGGTGGGCGCGGGGGCCGGCGTGGCCTGCCGGGCGCAGCCGGCGGCCAGCAATAGCGCGACCAGCGCCATGACTTGCCATGTTCTCCGTAGCATAGGACTCTCCTAACGCGCCGCGCCATTCTCGGCGATCTGCCCGTCGCGCAGCTTGACCACCCGCCGGGCGAAAGCGACCACGCGCGGGTCGTGGGTTGCGAAGATGAAGGCCGTGCCGGTCT
>CAIQJD010000940.1 GCA_903872005.1 uncultured bacterium
AGATCCTGTTCGCTGGCGAGCGTGCTGACATTGGTGAACGTGAAGAACGCTTCCTGATTGGCTCCAAAGCTGGTTGGGTTCCAATAGATCATGCCGGCGATGCCGGGGTTATTCCGTACCTGCGCCTGCCCACCGGCGCCGACAGTCACAATGCGATACATGGTGATGGACTGGCTCGTCAGGCCGGCCCAGTTGGGACCCAAGGGCACGTTGGTACCCCGGCCGTCGAAATTGTCCAGGATTGTCGGGTTGGACGGGAAAGCCGTGAGTACAGAGGCCCTGGACAGTTCATCGGCGCCGATCTCGAAGCGGCCATCCGAGGGACGGCTTTCATCGTCGAAGTCCAGGCTGGGCGCAGGGATGCCTGACTTGACGCTGGCGCCGGCGTTCTTGGCCGGCGAGCCTGTTGTGCGGAGGTGGTAATTGCCCAGCAGATTTGGCGGCGCCTCCACCGCCACCATGATCGCACCGATGAAAGCCGGATTGTTCCGCCAGGCGGCGAAGGATACTGATGTCGTGTAGGTCTCCATGACGGTCGGATCGGCATTGACGTTGGACGCGGATGGGAAGGTCCCCGTCGTCACCTGCAACACCGAGTTGGTCGGCCGCAACTGGCCCGTCGCGTCGGCTACGCCCATGTCCCACGGGTTGATGGGCGTGGCATCGCCCGCAATTCCAAGCCCGACGACCATGGTTCCGGTCCGAGTGCCCGCCCGGTTGTCCCAGAAGATGTTGTTGAACAACAGCGGATTGCTGAAGGTGGGGGCGCCGGCCGGCAACGTGTTCTGCAACGGAACGCTGTTGGCCGATGTGGACAACCCGGCCGGGGCCGGCCTCCCGTTGGAAGTCAGCGCCGTAGCCGTCGTCAGGTTCTTCATGATCGTATTGTTGATGACCCGCACGTCCGGCGCATCGTTGATGCCGATGCCGCCGCCCTCGTGCGTTGATATGTTGTTGACGATCATGTTGTTGGTGACAGTGATCGGGAAGTTGCCGGCCATCAGAAAGCGCAGACCGCCGCCATCATCGTTGCCCAGGTTGGACTGGATGAGGTTACTGGAGATACTCACGGATCCCGTCCCTGGCGAACGCGTGCCAGGCGAGGCCGGCAGCTGCCCGGCGATCATGATCCCGCCGCCTTCGTCGTAGGAGGCGTTGAAGTAGATTCGGTTGTGATGGATGGATCCATTGGGGCTTCGTCCGTAGACGGTCAGCCCGCCGCCGTACTCGGCCGAGAAGTTGCCGCAGACGTCATTCCTGGCGACCTCGTAGCTGTCGGCTCCGGCAAACAGCCCGATGCCGCCGGCCAGGTTGGTCCCGCCGTTTTGGATGATCCGGTTGTTGGCGATGCGGATGTTCTCGTTGTGGTTACTGGGGTCTGGCGCCAGATCGGGGGTGCCGATGCGGATCGCGCCGTAGGCGCCGCCGTTGTTCTGCACCACGTTATTTGTGATCTGCAGGTTGCGGGCATAGCCGTTCGCGAAGATTGCCCCGCCCTGGGTGACCAGGTTGGCCGGCAGGCCCGTCGGGAACCCGCCGATCGCGTTGATGTTGCCAGGGAAGCCCTGTTGGTCGCCGCCGCGCAGATCGAACCCGTCAATGGACGGCGCTGACTTGCGGGAGAAGGTCTGCGGGAAGGCGTTGGCCGGCGCGTAGATGGAGATCACCGCGCCATCGTTGATGCTCTGATTCCCATCCCACGTCAGACCAACGATCTTCGTGTACCAGTCGGCGGCCACCGGGCCGTCGCCGGCGAAGGCGCCGCCATCAATGATCGAGCCGGGCACCGCCCCGTCGGGGCTGCCCGGGCCAACGCCCTGCAGCTTGACCGACGCGTGGATGATCAGGTTCTCGTAGTAGGCGCCGCGCGGATTCTGGCGGGGATCAGCCGGCGTGGGCAGGCCAGGATACACAACCACCAGGTCCAGACCGGGGCTGGCGGCGGCGTCATCCAGCGCTCGCTGGATGGCATGATCCGCTGCCAGCGGGAGCGTGTTGGCCGGCGCGTAGGTCTTGCCCGGCCCCACTTCGTAGATGTTCGGGTCGTAGCGTTGGCTGGCATTGGCATTGACGCGGATGTAGTGGTAGGTCAGGCCGTTGACCGTTGACCGGCCGTTGTTGGCCGTGATCGAGAGCTGATGCGGCCCGGCCGCCACCGGGGTGTAGCTCTGTGGCGTCACGGTGATATGCGTGTCGGTCCACGTTCCCACCCAACTGTTCGGCAGCGTGATGCCATCAAAGTAAACCGCGCCGGCGCCTCGGGTTGCGCCGAAGCCCTGGCCGGTAATGGTAAAGGATTGCCCCAACGTACCGTACGGCCGATCCACCGCGAAGATCTTCGGCGTTGTCGTTTCGAGGGCGCAACTCACCTGGTTGAACTGGCCGCCGGGCAGTTGCACGGTCACGCCTACCTGGGTAGGCGCGAGGTCAGCCGGCACGATCAGGCCGGGGAGGGCCTCGAACTCCGCAGCGATCGTGCGGAATTGGGGTTTGTAGTTGAGGTTCAGGCGCCCCGGGATGCCCGGGTCGTTGCCCACGAAGCGGTACAGGTTGGCGCACACGCCCGAGGGCGTGGGACAATTGATCCGGTTGGTGGAGGGAAGCAACACATCCCAAAGGCCGTTGTAGTCCGATTCAACCGTATACACCAGCCGGTCGGTGTAGTCGTAGATGCCAATCGGAGCGAACGGGACGCCAGCCTTCTCGCCAAACAGCAGGGATTGCGGGTTGCCGGAGAAGTTGAGATCATCAACGATCAGGCCCCAGAAGCGCCCTGGGATCGGCACGTCGGTGAACAGGTTGAAGGTGGGCACGATGGACTTGCCGTTGTTGAGTTGGACCAGCTTCATGTTGCATGCCGGCTTGATCTCCCCTTCGAAAGGACTTCCGCCGGCATCCGCGAATGGATGGTTCTGGATGGGCACAGAGGCCGGCACGGTGACCCCGAGCGGCAAACTGACGCCGTCCCCGATCACTGCTGGATAATTGTCGTCGCCGACGCCGGCGACATCCACGCGATGCAACGGGCCGGCGCAGGCCGGCGGCGGCATCTGCGGGACGAACTGATCGCCATTGAAGATGTTGATGTCCTCTTCCTTCGTCACGTTATACAGCGGACGACCGAGGGCATCGTTGGGGATTACCACGTCTACCAGATACTCGCGGCCGCCGGGCAGGGGGGCCATGTCCCCCACGAGGCAGGCGCCCGTCACTGGATTGAACTCACCCGGCGTCACGCCGCCGGGCAAGAAGCACCCTTCAGCGAACCCGTAGTTGCCATCTACAGCGGAGTAGCCGTGCTGGAACTGGATGCCCATCAGTGGGCCTTCCAGGCAGTCGGTGTCCGCATTCGTGACCCGCTGATCGGCCGGGTACGCCAGCGGATTCCCGTCCACGTCGCGCGGGCGACAGGCCCCATCCCCGTTGGCGTTCCCATTGGCGCCGGGCCGCTGCCAGGTCTCGGTGACGTAGGTATTCAGCAGCTTGCCCTTCGCATAGGAGCCGTCGGCAGCGAGTTCATACTTCAAGCCCGGCCCACTGCTGCAGGCCACGCCGGCGTGGGTTCCGCAAGCGATCGGGGCATGCAGATTCACGGTCAAGTTAGAGATGCCGGGCTGCCAATCCTCTACCACCGCATAACGTGGGTCGAGTTCGTTGCGGGTGGTGTCATAGCTGACGGTGCCCACAATGCCGCCGTTGCGTGGATCAATCCCGTTAGCGCCGGTGGAATCATAGGAATGCACGCCCCAGTCCAGCCGGCCGGAGAGGCCGATAATCGGCAGCACGCTCACGTCCACGCCGGCGCCCAGAAGCGTGGTGGCCTCTGGCTGGTTGTCGGCCTGGTAGGTGACGCCGGTGGTGTAGTAGAGGTCATGGTACGCCTCAATCACCAGCCACTCGGTCATCGGGTAGGCGTTTTCCATGTAGTAATGGCCGGCGGCGTCGGTGGTGACCACCGTCGCGCCGCGATCCATCAAGGAGTTTTCGCGCTTCCGCATGGTAAGGGTGAAATTGGGCAACCCCTTCTCGCCGGCGTCCATCACCCCGTTCCGGTTTTGGTCGTCAAAGACATACCCTTCGATCTGGGTCCACCAGCCAGTCAGGGGCAGAATGCCCAGGTCAACCACCTCGCCGCCGGCGACGGTGACGTTGATCAGGTCAAGGATGTAATCTTGAGGCTCATCCCACCAGGTGAGGGTGTAGTTGCCGTCTGGCACGCCCGTGATGTCGAAACTGCCGTCCGCGTTGCCCTGGCCCACGTACACGGCTGTGTCGCCATGCGTGAGGTCTGAGAGGGCAACCCAGGGATTCGCGATCGGCTTGCCGATCTTGGCTCCCGTCATGCCGCCCCAGATGCTGCCGGGCAAGCCCAGGCCGCCCTTGGCCGGGACATAGACCTTGACCTCGTCAATGATGCCCTTGACCTCCCCGGCCCCGCCGGCCAGGGTGTTGGTTGGCGTCACATAGCCGAAGAAGATGGCGGGGAACGGTTCACCGGCCACGACGAACTCCGTGTCGAGTCCGGTGGCGCCTTCCATCACCCAGGCGTCCCAGTCGTGGTTGCCTTCCAGGGTGGTGGTCTGGATCCAGGCACTCCCGTCGGGCGGAGTGATCGAGAGGGCGTAGCGGTTAGGCCCCAGGTTGGGGATTTTCAGCTTGCCCTCGATGGCCGGCGTCGCGCCCAGGGTCTGACCGGGGTAGAGCGTGTAGCCGTTGATCGCGCCGGCGATGTCCGTCGGGCAGCGGCCGGCGGCGTCTATGGGGTTCGCCTCGCCTTTGTCAATCCCGTTGTCAACAATGTAACACTTGCTGACGCACTGACCCGGCCCGCCGCACAGCGGATCGCCGTACACGTCGGTCGTGACCTCGCCGAGGTAGTCAGCGATGTGACCCACAAAGCCCGCCAGACCATGCTCGGCGGGAAGGTCGGGCGCGCTGTTGACGGGCGAGATGTCCTCAAAGACCGCCGCCTGAATCGTGGCGTCGGGCAGCGGCTGAGGCTGCATCCGAACGGTCACAGAGACCGGCCCGCCGGCCATGACGAAATGCGCCCCATCCAGCTTGTAGCCGTCGGCCAGCACTGAGATCAGATAGCGGCCGTCGGGAAGCGCCAGGGGAGAATTGACGCCATTGAAATCATCCTGGTTGCCCTGGGTGTAGATGGGACTGGAGCTCGCCACGCCGGCGATCGAGGTCCAGTGGCAAGAGTCAGGGTAACCCGGGTCTTCTGGCGAACAGCCGTCAGCCGGGCTGCGCTGTTCGGTGGTGCCCGTATTGTCAATGTTGATGATGTACTTATAGACGGTGACGGGCACAGCGGAGTTAGCGGCGTTGACGACGTTCAGAGCGAGGGTGTGGGTGGTCAGAAGCAGCGGCGCGGCGCTGACGCTTGCGCTGGCCGCCAGCGGCACGCCGGGAACCATTCCGATCACTATCGCCAATAGCGCGAGCCAACGCACGACCGTGGAGAACAACGCTCTTCTACGGGCCATACGAGCCTCCTGTTCACGTTGGTGGCGGCAGAAGCCACAGGAATGAAGAAGGTGGAACCAGTCTCCGTTTTCGAGCCGGGATGCTGCAAACCATCCCGCCCGTATCATACTTAGATATGGTTGTTCACTGCGTTTGTAGGTCGGTTGCTCGTCGCGTCCGGTTGCATTGCCCCGCCAGGCCCGGCAGGGCACAGGCGGTTGAGGTTAAGGATTATGAGGATGAGGCAAACGGGAAGCGACTATCCTCCTGTGAGTTCAAAACGCACAGGTGGCCCTGGCGACGCCGTGTTTTTCGCCGCCGCACGTCCTATCAGCGGCGACCAAGCTGTGTTGGGGCGCCGCTCCTCGTATTGAGCTACAATTATACCACAACTATTGCCACACGCAATAGTTTTCGATACGGGGTAGTTTCTCTATTCTGGCAAGGAAAGAGCCTCCCGTGCCTGCAATCAAGAGACCCATGATGGCGCCGGAGTCTAGGCGTTCCGAATCGGATAGACTCCGTACTCTTCGACCATGTCAGCCACGCGTTCGAGCCTCTCGACTTTGGACTCCATCATGATGTTGTCAGCCACCGCAAGAATGAAAGCGTCGCCGGGAGCGATGACACGAAACAGGTTGCGCATGTAAGTCACGAACTCTTCATCTGTGATCGGGTCACACAGCAGAGTTGACGGGAGTCCCCCCCAGATGATCACCTTGTTGCCAAAGATGGCCCGCGCACGCTCTAGAGTGACCGGCACCATCGGCGCCGTGACGAAGGAGTCCATGAGATCGTAGCCGGCTTCGACCAACAACTCGAGCAGCAGGCTGGCGTCGGCGTCGGCGTGGCACACCATCAGCTTGCCGCGTTGATGCAGACGCTCGGCGAAGGACTGATAGAATGGCATCATCCGCTTGAAGATCTTCGGCGGCGTCATCATGGAACTAAAGTGACTGCCACACATGATGAGGCGCGCCGGCGAGTCCAGCACCACCTGCTGCACCCGGGCGGCGTACGCGGTCAGGGTCTCCGACAGGCTGGCGATGAGGTCAGGGTAGTCGTGCAGGTGGTAGTAGACGTCATTGTAACCCACCAGCTCGAGCATGATCTCGCTCAACGGATCCATCACGCTCGCACACATGGGGTAGCCGTCGTCGCCCAGCTCTTGCTCGACCGCGAGGAAGTCATCGTAGTTGGGAAGGACTTCGGTGTGCTGGTAGATGTACTCGACCACGGCGTAGTCGGCAGGCCCTTTGATCATCTTCTCGACTTCTTGTCCCGACATGCCGAGCCGCTCCAACTTTTCCGAGCGGCGATAACGCGTCGAGACGACGCCGGCCGGCGTCACATACTCCTTCACCAGGTCGCGGCCCTCTTCACGCGTGCGTACTTCCACATCGTGAAGTTCGGTGCGGAAGATGGGAGTGTTGCTCCAGGTGCCCATGCGTAGGGAGTGTCGGACCTCCTTGAGGGTCAGCCCCTGGAACTTCGCCGGCAGCGTTCCGGCGCGCCGTCGGGCTTCATACCAGATCTCTGGGCGCGGTATCCACGGGATACGGTCAGGACTTCGGCCGGCCATGATGGCCGTCATGCGCTCGCGATTTGTCATTCTTCGTCTCCTGTTTGGACTGGCTCGAAGCGTTCATACAGGCAGGCCGGTCTATGGGTGTCCAGATTGCCGGTCGCCAAGACGATGACATCGGCAGCCGCATAGTCTCCTGTGATCCAGTTCAATTTGTATCTGGCGGCTGATGCCAGATAGTATACCAGCATAGAGTACTCTCGCAAATATAGCCTGACTGGACACGATAACCTTGCCTTCACGCGCCATGACGGGGTAGTCAAGATCGCGCTTGAGACCAAAGCCTACCGCCGCCGTGGGCGACAGTCAGATTAGCGTACCATCCTGCGGATTCGATTCGCAACTTGCCAATACTCTATACCGAGGCTATGATACTGAGCAACAGACCTATCCCGAAAGCCGGCCCCAAACGCCGAGTCCGCTCGAGGCAACTTCATGAGGGAGACGCCCATGCTCTCACGTACTATCCGCATTGAAGGACGCTATCTCAACATGCCGGCCGACGTCGGCCACGACGATCCGGCCATCCTCGTCCGGCTCTTCGATGGGACGCGGCTCCTCCGTGAGTTCCAGGCCGCCCTCTCAGCCGCGCCGCAAACCTGGATTTTCGCGGATGTCGGCCCCTGCGCCGGCAAGGAGCTAACCCTCACCCTGGAAGGGCCGGCCGCCTCCGCGGAGCAACTGGCGCTCTGCTATACGAGCGACGTCCCCCACGACGCCGGCAGCTTCTATCAAGAAGCGCTGCGCCCGGCCTTCCACTTCACAGCGCGGCGCGGCTGGCTGAACGATCCCAACGGTCTGCTCTATTACCAGGGCGTCTATCACCTCTTCTTCCAGCACAACCCGTATGGCAGTGTCGCGGCCAGTTGGGGCGGCGGCCTGCAATGGGGCCACGCCATCAGCCGCGACCTGCTGCACTGGGAGGAGCTGGGCGCGGCCATCGAGCCAGACGCCGCCGGCCAGCCCTACTCCGGCTCGGGCATCGTGGATCGCCAGAATGTCGCCGGCCTGCGCGCCGGCCCCGATGATCCCCTGCTGCTCTTCTACACCATCGCCGGCAACCGCTCGCCCCAGAGCATGGGCCAGCCCTTCTGCCAGGGCCTCGCCTACAGCGCCGATGGCGGGCGCACCTTCACGCAGTACCCGCACAACCCGGTCGTGCCCAAGATCGAGAGCAATAACCGCGACCCGAAGGTGATCTGGCACGCGCCGAGCCGGCAGTGGGTCATGGTCCTCTACCTCGCATCCAACGACTTCGCCTTCCTGACCTCGACCGACCTGTTGCACTGGACGCTGCGTAGCCGCATAGACTGGTGGTACTCCTCCGAGTGCCCCGACCTCTTTGAGTTGCCCGTAGACGGCGATCCGACGACCACGAAGTGGGTGCTGTGGGGTGGCAACTCGCACTATCTGGTCGGCGATTTCGATGGAGCGCGCTTCCTGCCGGCGCAAGACGCGTTGGTCGCGCAGGGGGTCTGCGGCGGAATCGGCGCGGATGCCGCATTGCCCAAGGTCTTCGTGAAGGGCGCGCACATCGGCATCGCCGGCCAGGGTTACGCCGCCCAGACCTTCAGCGACATCCCCGCCGAAGACGGCCGGCGCATCCAGATTGCCTGGCTCGTCAGCCATATCCCGGCCATGCCTTTCAATCAGATGCTCCTCTTCCCCTGCGAGCTGTCGCTGCAAACGCGGCCGGCCGGCCTGCGCCTCTGCTTCACGCCGGCGCGAGAGATCGCGCGCCTGCACGGCGCGCAGCAGACAGCGCGGGATATCGCGCTCGCTGCCGGCCAGTCACTTTCCTTTGAAGGGGAGTGCATGGATATCTTGCTGGATGTCGAGGCCGGCGCGACGGCCCGCCGCGTCACGCTGGATGTCCGTGGCGCAGAAGTCGTGTGGGACGCCGCGGAACAGCGTATCACGTGCCTGGGCGTCTCGGCGCCGCTCTCGGCCAACGCCGGCCGGCTCGCCATCCGCGCGCTGGTGGATCGCACCTCCATCGAGCTTTTCGCGGATGGCGGCGCGGCCTACCTGGCGCATGGGCACATCTTCGATCGGAATTGTCGTCGCGTCGCCATATCGGCCGAGGGCGACGTCAGAGTCCGCAGCGCCGATGTCTTCGAGATGCAGGATATCTGGGGCGTGTGAGCGCGCCGCGCAGCCAACATCAAGGCGGCCGGCGCGGGCTTCGATAGCGGTCGAGCAAGGGAGGAAACAACAATGCCCTGCCGGATTCATTGGAACAGGGTGATCTGCAAGGAGCTGCAGGGGTATATCGGATGGCCGACGGTGGCCCGCACGGCCGACGGCGAGCTGCTGGTGGTGTTCTCGGGGCAGCGCGAGGAGCACGTCTGCCCCTACGGGCAGACCGAAATGGTGCGTAGCCGTGATGCCGGCGAGACTTGGTCCGCGCCAGTGGTCATCAACAACACTCCGCTGGACGATCGGGACCCCGGCATTCTCGTGACCCGCGCCGGGACGATCGTGGTGAGCTGGTTTACCGCCCGGCACAGCCTGGCCGACATTGAGGAGTATCGCGGCTTTTTCGCCGATGCCCAGATCGAGGCCTGGAAGCGCCACGCACGCAAGGTTTCCGAGGCCGACCGCCGGCGCTGGCTGGGGGCCTGGACGCGGCGCTCGACAGATGGGGGCGCGACGTGGGAGCCGGCGGTGGACAGCATCGCCTGCGCCCCGCATGGCCCGATCCAGGTGCAGGATGGCCGGCTGGTGTACGTGGGCGTCGCGCCCGGCGCGGGGGGATCCAAGCGCTTGCTGTGCGCGGACTCACCGGACGAGGGACGCACCTGGCGCGAATTGGGGGAGATCCCGATCCCGGCCGATGCCGGGGTGGACGACTACCACGAGCCGCATAGTGTCGAGACCGCCGACGGCCGGCTGGTCAGTATGTGGCGCTACCAGCCGGCGGATCGTCCCAACGATTGGTACCTGCACCAGTCCGAGAGCATGGATGGCGGGAAAACCTGGAGCCTGACCCACCCCACACCGATGTGGGGCCATCCACCCCATCTGATCGCCCTGCATGACGGCGCGCTCCTGGTCACCTACGGCTACCGACGGACGCCGTATGGCGAGCGGGCCTGCTTGAGCCGCGACGGGAGCCGAAGTTGGGAAATCGCCGGCGAGATCGTGCTGCGCGACGACAGTCCCAACGCTGACCTGGGCTACCCGGCCTCCGTGGAGCTGGCGCCGGGAGAGGTGCTGACGGTGTACTACCAGATTGACCGGCACAGCGGCCCGCATGCCGAGAAACCCTGCTTGATGGGGACTCGCTGGTCGCTGGTTGGATAATGGGTAGGGTGGGTGCCCAGCCCCCCGCCGGCCGGCGACGCTTGATTTTGGCGCGCAGTTGATGTATGATTGCTTCATAGTGCTCAAGCAATGGTAACCCACCGCCGGCCGGCGGCGTGGAAGGACGGCGCACCAGGGTCGCACTCGACCGGAAGGTCGGAAGAGCCGGCAAGGGGTAAATCTATGGTGACGAAAGAAGTCTTGCGGACGGAAATAGATCGGCTCAGCGATGAAGACGCCGATGCGCTGTACCAACTGATACAGACCTTTGTCCAGACACGCCATCGAGAGAAGAAGGCCGGCTTGCTGGGGAGGTTGCGCCAGATTAAGATCGAGGCCGAGCCGGATTTCGCGACGAACCTCGATCAGTATCTGAGCGGAGGGAAGTGATGGAAGCGATCAGCATTGTCGAAGAAATCGAGTCGTTGCCGCCTGAAGCCCAGAAACAGGTCTTTGACTTCGTGGCTTTCCTGAAGACCCGCTATCAGAAATCGCCGGCCGCCAGGCGCAGGCGTCGCGGCAAGCCCAGTGAAGAGCCGTTCGTCGGCATGTGGGCCGATCGAGAAGACATGGCCGATAGCTCGACCTGGGTGCGAGACTTGCGCCGGCGCGAATGGGAGTGCAAGCGGTGAACGGGCTGACCCTCGTGGATACGGATATCTTGATTGATGCGGCCCGGCACGTTGGCGTCGCCGCTGATTTCCTGGATACAGTCGAATCCACATCGGCTTTGGCCGCCAGTGTGATTACGCAGATGGAACTCTTTGTTGGCTGTCGAGACAGGTCAGAACAGCGCAACACCGAACGGTTCTTGCAGCGCTTTCGGATACTCAAGCTGAACGAATTGATTGGCGACGCCGCTCTTGAGCTGCTGCGGCGTTACCGATTGAGTCATGGTTTGCTGATACCAGATGCGTTGATCGCAGCCACGGCGTTGGCGTTGGGTCAGTGCTTTGTGACGAAGAACCAACGTGACTACCAGTTCATCGAAGGGCTGCGGCTACTACCATACCCTAGCTCTGTTCGGAAGGGGATAGATTTGTCGTAAGTGGCCTCTGCGCCGGCGGCCCCTACGGGCTACCCCGCCGGCGCTGGGGCCGGCCACGCTGACAAGGACACAGCAGGGACTAAGCCGCTTTGCCGCTGCTTGACGAAGGCACAACGCTGAGAGAGTATAGCATGAATGATTCATCTGCTACAATTGTCAGAGAGGCGTTAAGTCTCATGTTTGGTGCACTCGCCTGGATTTTGCCAGATATTCCCGTGAGTACCAAGGTACTCATCACTGCGATACTGGGTGCGAGTGCCTTGCTCACACGTTTGAAACCCATCGCCTTTAAACAAATCTCACTATATAGATGGTTAGCGATGCTATTTGTTCCAGTGGTACTTGGAACACTAGAGTTTGTCATCATTGCGCCCATTGGCCTGAGGGCTACCGGCGAACCGATAGGCTCCTCTGCCAGAGTCATACTCGCGCAGATGGGGATCTGCTATGGGCTTGTGGCAGGCTATCCAATCCAGATGGTCGCCTTCAGCCGCTTTATCGCTGATGCGTTGCAATCTGATGAGCCTGGCTTCTTCGATTACATCGCCAAGGCCTTTGCCACATGCATGGTTCAGCTACTTGTCATGTCGCTCTTCCTGCAGCTCGCGAAGGGTACTCTTTCCGATGGCATATTTTCTATATCGAATCTTGGTTTCAGCACTCTTCAAAGCACGGCAGACAGCACCATGGTTATCCTAATGGGTCCCGTGGCAGTCGCCGCTTTCCGCGGGATGCTTACTTGGGTCTACACGGGCACAGGGTCGCTTCCCGGCATCATCCAGCTCATTCTGATTTTTC
>CAIQJD010000941.1 GCA_903872005.1 uncultured bacterium
CACGTCCGGCCCGGCCGCCGCGCCGAATGCCACACCCAGCCGTCTACCACATCGTCATTGGCCTAAAAACTGCGCCGGGTGCTCTCCCGATAAGCCCGCAACACCTCCGTGCGACTGATCCGCAGCGACCGGGTCAGGTCGCCGCCCAGACTGCTCCGAATCCGCCGGCCGATCTCGCGCGACCCCAACCCGGCCCCCAGCCCGCTCACCAGCTCCTTCCGCAGCGGCGACCCATCCCGCAAGAAGCCGACCAGATCGGTCAGCGCCGCGTCGGGCAGTTGCGCGAAAGAGTTAGCCACGCCGGCGCGGCGCAGAGAGCCACGTTGCTTGCTATCTGCTACTGGCTTGTGGACGATTTCGCTTCGTGCTAGAATGGGCTATCAGATACAGGGAGCGAGTTGAAGGGGGGCCAGACAGAAATGGCGGGTCGAAGCGTGGCGCTCCGCTGGGGGAGCATCATTGTTCTGGCGCTCCTGGCGTCGGTCGCGTGCGCCGGCGCGCCGGCCGTTGACGTGACGCCAGCCGCGACGAGCGCGCGGCCGGCCGGCCATGTTGCCGGCGACCGCTGGACGCGCCCGACCGATGGCGCGATGATGGTCTATGTCCCGGCCGGCGCGTTCCAGATGGGCAACGACGACGCCGGCATCGAGTACGGCATGAGTTTATGCCGGCAGTACAGCGTGGATGCGGCTATGGCGCGAGCCAGTTGTCGTCGCGCCGCCTTCGCGGATGAAGGGCCGGCGCATGCGGTCACGTTGAGCGCCTTCTGGGTGGATCTGACCGAAGCGACCAACGGGCGCTATCGCCAGTGCGTGACGGCCGGGGCGTGCCGCCCGCCGGCCGATGTCGCCTCGTACACGCGCGCCGCGTACTATGGCGCGCCGGAATTCGACGCCTATCCGGTCGTCTGGGTGACGCAGCAGCAGGCGGCCGAATACTGCGCCTGGGCCGGCGGCCGTCTGCCCACAGAAGCCGAGTGGGAGTACGCGGCGCGCGGGCCGGCAGCGCTGCGCTATCCATGGGGCAATGACTTCGATGGCGCGCGGCTGAACTATTGCGCCGCCGATTGCGCCGCCGCGCCCAATGACGCCAGCTTCTCGGATGGCTACCCGGAGACCGCGCCGGTCGGCGTTTTCCCGGCCGGCGTGAGCTGGTGCGGGGCGCTGGACCTGGGGGGCAACGTGCGCGAATGGGTGGCGGATTGGTACGGGGCCTCTGCAGCGACGCCGCAGACCGATCCGCCGGGGCCGGCGAGCGGAGAATCCCGCATCTCGCGCGGCGGGGCGTGGATGGACACGCCGGATGATGCCCGCAGCGCCAACCGCGGCGCCAATACGCCGGACTACACGCGCGACAAAGTGGGCTTTCGCTGCGCGGTATCGGCCTCGCGCTGAGCGCGCCGGAAGGCTTCTGGACTGCGAAGGCTTGCCTTCGCACGCCGGCGCACTGCGCTATTGCCGGCGCCAGACGACGATCTGCTTCCCTGCTGAAACAGATTCGGGTGTGTCTCACATCTTGGGAGACAGGCATCGGGGCTGCATAGTCTGGCCTCTTGTGGGGGGTCTGGCGACTGGTCAGACGCGCACAAGGCGCTAAGCTGCCACGCGCCCAACTGACTCGCGGATGTTGACGCCTGTTCATTTTTGTGTTATCATGTCACCAATGCACAGGAATCGCACACGCGCCGGCGGAGAAGACGCCATGCTCGCCATTGAGCGCCAAAGCCGTATGGTTCAGCTCATCAACGAACGTCAGACCCTTTCGGTCGCCGAATTGGCGGCCATGTTCAACGTTTCCGATATGACCATCCGCCGCGATCTGCTGCGCCTGGAAGAGCGGGGCATCTTGCGCCGCACCCACGGCGGCGCCAGCGTCCTCAAACATCCCACCGGCGATCATCCCTTCTATGCCCGCGTCGAAGAGCAGGTGCAGGAGAAGACGGCCATCGCCCGTTTGGCGGCGGCGCGGATTCAGCCCGGCCAGACCATTATCCTCGATGCCGGCACCACCATCGGCCGGCTGGCAAGCCTCCTGGCAGATACGCGCGATCTCACCGTCATCACCAATTCGCTGCACGTGGTCAGCGAGCTGCAACACGCGGCCGGCATCAATTTGATTGTCACCGGCGGGACGCTCTGGGAGCCGACCCTGTCGCTGGTGGGGCCGGTCGCCATCGCCACGCTGCACCGCTTCGTCGCCGATACGGCTTTTCTGGCGACGCCGGCCCTCTCGTTGGAAGCCGGCATCACCAATAGCAACCTGTACGAAGCCGAAGTCAAGACCGCCATGATCGAGATTGCCCGGGAGAAGGTCCTGCTGGCCGATCACACCAAATTTGGGCGCACCTCGTATGCCAAAGTCGCGCCTCTGACCGCCCTGAATTGTCTGATCACCGATGACCGCACCCCGCCGGCCGCGCTGACCCGTCTGCGCGAGCTGGGCGTGGAAGTGCTGGTCGCCATGCCGGCCGGCGCGTCGGCCGGCTGCCAACCGAACGCGCACACGCCATCATAGTGAAAGGGTAGGGAGTATGAGCACGCCAATGCTGAAAGAAATCTTGGAAGGACAGGGGATCACGCGCGAGCAGGCGCTGACCTATCTGCGCCAGATGCGCGAGATTCGCAACTTCGAGGAGAAGATCTTCGAGTTGATGGGCAAGGGCATCATCAAAGGCGCGTCGCACCTGTACGCCGGCGAGGAAGCCGTCGCTGTCGGGGCCATCGCTAATCTGCGCGAGGATGACCTCATCACCAGCACGCATCGTGGCCATGGCCATTGCCACGCGCGCGGCGATAGCCTCTCGCGCACGTTGGACGAGAAGCAGATGCATCTGAACAAGATGATGGCCGAACTCTTCGGCCGGGCGACCGGCTATTCGGGCGGGCGCGGCGGCTCGATGCATATTGCCGACGTGGAGCGGGGCAACTTGGGCGCGACCGGCATCGTGGGCGGCAACATCCCGGTGGCGACCGGCGCCGGCCTCTCTATGAAATTGCAGAAGACCGACCGCGTCGTCCTCTGCTTCTTCGGCGACGGCGCGTCGAACACCGGCAACTTCCATGAGTCGCTCAATATGGCGTCGTTGTGGAACCTGCCGGTGGTCTATATTGTCGAGAACAACCTGTACGGCATGTCGGTGCCGTTCAAGACGGTGTCGAGCTGCTGCGATGTCGCCCGCCGCGCCGACGCGTATGGCATCCCCGGCGTCATTGTGGATGGCATGGACGTGCTGGCTGTGCGCGGCGCGGTGGCCGAAGCTGTGGCGCGTGCCCGGCGTGGCGAAGGCCCCTCGCTCATCGAGTGCAAGACCTATCGCTGGTACGGCCATTCGTTCTCGGACCCGCGCGCCTACCGCACGCGCCAGGAAGAGCAAGAATGGCACGACCGCGATGGCATCCCGGCGTTGGAGAAGCGCCTGTTGGAAGCCGGCCTGGCGACCGAAGCGGAGCTGAAGGCCATCGAAGAGAAGGCGAAGCAGGCGGTGGAGGTCGCCACCGAATTCGCCATGCAGTCGCCCAACCCGAAGCCCGAAGAGCTGTTCGACAATGTGTATACCCCGCTGGTCTATACGCCGGGGCAGATCGAGGCCGAGCGGCAATTGCGCGAGCGCGTGCGTTCCGATCCAAACATGCGCCAGATTCGCTATTCCGAGGCGCTGGTCGAAGCGTTCCGCGAAGAGATGAAGCGCGATCCGAAGATCTTCATCTTCGGCGAAGATGTGGGCCTGTATGGCGGGGCTTACGCGGCGACGCGCGGCCTCTTCGCCGAGTTCGGGCCGGAGCGGGTGATGGATACGCCCATCTCGGAGGCGACTATCGCCGGCGCCGCCATCGGCGCAGCCATGACCGGCCTGCGGCCGGCGGCCGAGATCATGTACGTGGACTTCACGCCGCTGGCGATGGATCAGATCGCCAACCAGGGCGCGAAGAACCGCTATATGTTCGGCGGAAAGACCAAAGTGCCGGTGGTGATTCGCTCCGAGGGCGGCGCCGGCCGCTCCATCGCCGCGCATCATTCGCAAAGCCTGGAAGCCCTCTGGACGCACTTCCCGGGCATTTACGTGGTCATGCCGGCGACGCCCTACGACGCCAAGGGGTTGCTCAAGGCCTGTCTGCGCCAGGACAACCCGGTCATGTTCATCGAGCACAAGATGTTGTATAGCGTCAAAGGCCCGGTGCCGGAAGAAGACTACATGATTCCGTTGGGCGTGGCCGATGTCAAGCGTGTTGGCAAGGACGTGACCCTCATCACGTACTCGCGCATGGTGCACCGCGCCCTGGAAGTGGCCGAGAAGGTGGCGAAAGACGGGATTGACGTCGAGGTCATTGACCTGCGCTCGCTCAAGCCGCTGGACCTGGACTGCATCCTCGCGTCGGTCAAGAAGACCGGCCGCGTGGTGGGCCTGACGGAAGCGTACAAGACCGGCAGCTTCATCAGCGAACTCTTTACCCTGCTCAACGAGCTGGCTTTCGACTATCTGGATGCGCCGATGGTGCGCGTGGCGGCGGCTGATGTGCCCGTCCCCATGAGCATCCCACTGGAAGATGCGGCCATCCCGAATGCTACGGTCATCGAAGCGGCCATTCGCAAGGTTGCACGCTAATCTGGCGCGGCGCATGACGCCGGCGCGCTGAATCACGCCGAGGATAGGAGAGCGCTCATGGTACAAGAAATCTTCATGCCCAAGCTGGGGCAGACGATGGAAGAAGGAACCCTCATCGAGTGGTTCATCAAAGAAGGCGACAAGATCAAACAGGGCGACCCGGTGTTCAAGTTCGAGTCGGACAAGGCGGCGTTGGATGCAGAATCGCCGGCCGGCGGCGTCGTCCTGAAGATCCTGCGTAAGGCCGGCGATGTGATCCCGGTGGCGGGAGTGATGGCTCTGGTCGGCGAGCCGGGGGAAAATATCAGCGCCTACCTGAAGGCCGGTGCGGCGGCAGCCGGGCCGGCGGAAGCTGCACCGGTGGCCGCGAGCGGGCCGGCTGTTGCGGCGACAGC
>CAIQJD010000942.1 GCA_903872005.1 uncultured bacterium
CGTCTTCGCGGAGCGGCCGCGTTACGGGTAGATCAGCTCGTCAGCCTCGGTAGCGTTGATCCAGTAGCCGCGGCCGGGCTGCATCGTCTGCAAGGTGTTCAGCAGCGGCGGCAGGTCGGGGTAGTAGGATTGCGCGCCCTCTACCGGGTCGAAGCCCATGACGTTCAAGAAGTGGCCGGCGATGGATCCCGTGGCGGTCTGGACGGTCATCGCCGCCGGCGGCAGGTAGCCGACCAGGTTGTAGTTGGGGCAGAGGCCGATGGCGGCGCCGGCCGGCGGACGGATGCCCCACAATGTCAGGTCGGCGGGCTGGGTCATGTGGATCCAGTAGCCGGCGAAGGCGTTCATGGTCTTGAGGGTATTGATGGATGCCGGCAGGCCGGGATAGTAGGACAGGGCGAAGGCTTCACAGTCATAGGTCATGGCGACGCTGAACTTACCGGCGATGGACGACAGGACATTGCCGACGTCGGAGTTCAAGGGCGCGACGCCCAGGGAGATGAGGTTCCAGCCGGTTGAGAGCGCGATGGTGCGGTAGACCGGCGTCCCGACCAGGAGGTTGACGTGGAAGTAGTCGCCGCTCATCGTCCAGAGGGTCTGGTCAGGCCCCAGGGAGGCCGCGGCGACGCCATTCACGGCGAAGCGGATGACATCGCCGGGGGCCGCGCCATCTTTGGCCGGCGTGGTGGGATCATCGCCATAGATAGCCATTAAGCCGTACTGGCCGGGCTGGGTGATGAAGAAAGTCCCGCAGCGGACATTGGGGGCGACGTAGGCGTCCACGACGGTACCGAAGCCGACGGGAGCGCCGTCGGCATGGATGACCAGGCCACTGAAGTTAATCCACTCCAGGTAGGGATGCACCGGGCCGGGGATGGGCGTGGCCGTCGCGGTGCGGGTCGGGAAGGGCGTGCGCGTGGTGGTGGGCGTTTGCGTGCGCGTGCCGGTCGGCGCACAGATGCAGGTACTCGTGCAGGTGGGCGTCGGCGTGCTGGTCGGCGTCGCGGTGCTCGTCGCGGTGTCCGTGGATGTGGCCGTGTGTGTCGGCGTCATGGTGTTCGTAGCGGTGTCCGTGGGCGTCGCCGTAGGCGTGGCTGTGTGCGTTAGCGTGATGGTACTCGTCGCGGTAGGCGTCGCCGTGGCGGTGTCCGTGGACGTGGACGTCGCGGTGGGCGTGGCTGTGGCCGTGTGCGTCGGGGTCATGGTGCTCGTGGCGGTGTCCGTGGATGTCGCCGTGGGCGTGTGGGTTAGCGTGATGATGCTCGTCGCGGTAGGCGTCGCCGTAGCAGTGTCCGTGGATGTCGCCGTCGCCGTGTGCGTTAGCGTGATGGTGCTCGTCGCGGTAGGTGTGGCCGTAGCGGTGTCCGTGGCCGTGGACGTCGGGGTCATGGTGTGGGTGGCGGTAGGCGTCGCCGTAGTGGTTTCCGTGGCCGTCTCGGTGGCTGTGGCCGTGTCTGTGGGCGTTGCCGTTGCGGTTATCGTAGGCGTGGGCGTCTCGGTGGCTGTCGTCGCTGTGGCGGTAGGTGTGGCCGTTGGCGTGCCGGTCTCCGTTGGCGTCTCGGTAGGCGTCTCCGTTGGCGTTTCGGTTGGCGTTTCGGTGGGTGTCTCAGTCGGCGTCTCGGTGTAGGGAGCTAAGAAGTTCGCCGATACGTACATAGGGTCTTGCAGAGACGAATTGCCGCGTCCCATGACGATAGGGAGCGCCAAGAAAACAATCAGCCCCAATGCGCTGCTGAGGATGAGCAGAGCGAGTTGCCCCATGAAACGCTGGCTGTTGAACCGCATAGCATAGCCTCCCTTTGACACCCGCGCGGCGCTGCGTCGCGCAGAGCATCA
>CAIQJD010000943.1 GCA_903872005.1 uncultured bacterium
ACGCGGATCTGGTGGGTGCGACCGGTCTGCGGAAAGACGTGCAGCAGGGTGCATGCCGCGTACTCCGAGGCGATGGTGTAGCGGGTCCGCGCTGGCCGGCCGGTCGGGGTGACAGCCATGCGCTTGCGCTGGTGTGGGTCGCGTCCGATAGGAGCGTCTATGAAACCGGATGCCGCGCGCGGCCGGCCGTGCACCAGCGCCAGATAGGTCTTTTGCACCTGATGCGCTTGAAACTGCGTCTGGAGCAGTTCGGCGATGCGGGGTGATTTGGCGATCAGGATGACTCCTGATGTGTCTTTGTCGAGCCGGTGTACGATGCCGGGGCGGTGGAATTCGTCTGAAGCCGGCGACGTCTCATCTTCGCCGCTGGCGGTCTCGTTCAGATCGGGATAGCGCGCCAGGAGGGCGTTGACCAGGGTGCCATCCCAATGGCCGGCGGCAGGATGCACGACCATGCCGGCCGGCTTGTCAATGACGGCCAGGTAGTCGTCTTCGTACAGCAGGGCGAGGGCGATATGCTGCGCGAGGACGACGGGGCGCGGCGGAGCCGGCGCTTCCACGTGAATGGTCTGGCCGGCGGTCAGGCGCAGGGCAGCGCGAGCGATTTGTCCTTCCACCTGGACGTGTTGGTCGGCGATCCACTTCTGAATGGTGGCGCGGGAGACATCCGGGACGCGGGCAGCCAGATAGCGATCCAGACGCTCGCCGGCGCCTTCTGCCGCGACGGTCAAGATCAGCGGCCCGGCGGACGTGTCGGCTGGCGCGGTCATTGTGGCTCGCCTGGAGTTGACTCCGACGTTTCACGCGACGCGACGTCGGCCGGCGGCTGTGCGACCTGGGGCGGCGGGGGCGTGGGGCGTAGGAGCAGGCAATAGGCGAGCAGCCCGACTCCGACGACGATGAATGTGTCGGCGAAGTTGAAGACCGGCCATTGATGAAAGTCGGCGAAATCTACGACGTAGCCGAGGCGCACGCGGTCGAGGAGGTTGCCCATCGCGCCGCCCAATTGCATGGCGAGACAAAGGCGCAGGAGCCATTCTTCTTGGGGGAGCTGGCGCACGTAGATGATGATGCCCACCGAGATGACGATGGCGATGATGGCGAACAAGAAGCTGCGGTCTTGAAACAGTCCGAAGGCCGCGCCGGTGTTCGTGATGAACGTCAGATCGAAGAGGTGCGCCAGGGCCGGGATGGGATCCCAGGCGTGGTAAAGCGGGATGCGGCTGACGATGAAGGCTTTCGCGCCCTGGTCAAGTCCCAGGACAAGGAGCGCCAGGGCCGCCATGATCAGCCAGCCCCAGCCGGCGCGGCGCGTCGCAGTCTGCGTTTGGTTCACGGTGCATCTCCCATCGGCGAAGCAATGGGGCCATTGTAGCCGATGCGAGGCGGGTTGACAAATCGTGCGCCGGATATGACATTGATACACCTGGCAGTGAAGAACAGACGTATCTGAAGATTCAGTGAGGTAGTATGAGCGAATTAGCTTGCATACAAGAGGTGTCCCCAGGATGGGGAGGCCGCTGCGTGGATTTGACGCAGACGTTGCGGCCGGCGATGCCGATCTGGCCCGGCGACCCGCCGGTGGAGTTCGCGGCGTGGGCGCGACTCGAAAGTGAGGGGTATGCACTGCGGCGGGTGGCGTTTGGGGAACATAGTGGCACGCACCTGGGCGCGCCGGCGCATCTCGACCTGAATGGGTTGACGGTGGAGCATGTGCCGGCCGATTGCCTGATACGGCCGGCGTGTGTGATTGATTTCCGACAGGCCGCGGCGAGGGATGCCGATGCAGATCTCTGTGTGGCGGATATCGAGCAGTGGGAGGCGCAGTATGGGCGGATCGCGGCTGGCGCGGTCGTTTTGCTGGCGACCGGCTGGGATCAGCGTTGGGGCGATCCGCGCGCGTATCTCAATATGGATGACGCCGGCCGGCTGCATTTCCCGGGGTTCAGCGGCGCGGCGGCAGCTTTCCTGGTTGAGCAGAGGCACGTATTGGGGCTGGGCATTGATACGGCCGGCGTGGATGGCGGCGTTGATGAGGGGTTGAGCGCCAACCGTGCGCTGTTGCGCGGGAAGAGGTTCCATCTGGAGAATCTGACGCATCTGGAGCAGTTGCCGGCGACAGGCGCGGTGCTCTTCATCGGAGTATTGCCCATCGCCGGCGGAAGCGGAGCGCCGGCGCGTGTGTTGGCATGGATGCCGCGGCCGGCCACTGAGGGGTCAGCGCTGGCGCAGCGTAGCGACTTGCCGGACGAGTCCAACGGCGGCTAAGGTGAGCGCGACGACGTCGCCGGGCTTGATGGGTCGGCGCGGAACGATGGCCGAGTCGGAGGCGTCCTCGCTATCTCTGTCGAGGATGATCCAGGCCACCAGCAGGCCGAGGAGGCTGCCGGCCAGCGCGCCCAGAAGGATGCCTACGGTGCGTGTCTTCACGGGTGTTTCTCCTTTCAACTAGCAGAGATCAGAGGGTGAACAGTCGGCGCACGCCGGCCCATACGCCGCGCACGCGGGCGACGCCGGCGTGCATGGCGATGAAGGGGGCAGCGATGCGGTTAGTGATATTGACGACGATGGCCTGGCCCTGGGCGA
>CAIQJD010000944.1 GCA_903872005.1 uncultured bacterium
AGCAGGATGAAGCCGGCGGCGATGGCCGTCACGCCGGCCGACAGGCCATCCATGTTATCCAGCAAGTTCATGGCGTTGGTGATGCCGACCACCCACAGCAGCGTGGCCGCGATATTCAGCAGCCGCCAGGGCAAGACGCCGATTTGCACGCCCGACGCGATCAGGATGCCGGCGGCGATGAGCTGGCCGACGAGCTTGACCCATGCCGGCAGCGAGCGCCGGTCATCCGCCAGGCCCATGAACGACATCAGCGTGGCTCCCAGGATGATGCTGACCACCTGGGCCAGGTTGAAGCTGTTCTCGAACAGCGCCAGGGCGATGATGAAGGCGATGTAGATGCCCACGCCGCCCAGGCGCGGGATCGGCGTCTGATGGACCTTGCGCGCCGACGGGTGATCCATGAAGCCCAGGCGCGGCGCAGCGCGGCGCAGCAACGGGATGGCGCCGGCCGCTACCGCCAGGGCGCTGGCGAAGATCAAGACATACACCGTCACACCAACCATGCGGGCAGTTGCTCCATCCAGCTATTTGGTCGCCGTGGGGGCCGGCGTCGGCTGCGCGGCCGGCGCTGCGCTCACCCGCGCCTTGAGCTGCTCGATCATCTGCTGCAAGGCGACGCGCTCCCGATCTGGCGCTTTGGGCAATGCCTGTTGCGCGGTCGCCAACGCTTCCGGGTACCGGCCGGCCTGCTGATACAGCAACGCCAGGTTCCGCAGCGTCACGTAGTCATCCGGCGTGCCGCTCAACACGATCAAGTTCTCGGCGATGGCGTCATCCAGCCGGCCCATCTGCGCGTAGGTATACCCCAGCGCGCTGTGAGCCTGCGAGCTATCCTGCGCCAGCTCGGCGGCCTTCTTGTACGACGTCTCAGCCGAAGTATAGTCCTGACGCGCCAGATAGACGTCGCCGCGCAGGAGATAGGTCTGATCGAAGGCTTGATCCAGCGCCATGGACTGGTCATATTTCGCCATGGCGTCGTCATAGCGGCTCATCAGATAGTAGACCAGGCCCCATTCGTTGAACAGGCCGGCGTTGTGCGGGCTGAGATTGAGCGCCTGAGCGTAGTAGTCGAGCGACGTGTTGAACAGCTCGGCGCGGCGCTTCTCGTCGTCGGTATTCTGCGCCCAGATGCGATGCAGCCGGCCGAGGTTGGCCGTATGATCGGTATTGAGCGGGTTCAACGCCTGGGCCTTCTTGAGCGTATCGCGGCTGCGGGTGATTTGCGCCTCGCGCTGCGCCGCGTCGGAGAGGCCCTGGGCGCGCTCCAGGATCACGCGGCCCAGGAACAGGTAGTAGAAGTCCTGGTCAGAAGCCAGTTGGATCGCCTGCTGGTAGTAGGTGATGCTGACGTCATAACGCTGGTAGCTTTCGGCCGCCTTGCCTTGCTTGTAGTAGGTGTCGGCGCGGATGATGCTCAGGTTGACAACAACGGCGAGGATCAGCGCGCCGGCCAGCAGCCCCACGCCCAGGCCCGCGAAGAGCCAGCCGCTCTCGCCCCAGGCGCGCGCCGGCAGCGGCCGCGCCTCGGCGAAGAGCGCGCCGGCCAGCGCGAACAGGACCAGGAACATGGTGATGTATGGCAGGACGACGTGATTGACCGGATCGCTGGCGTAGGGGACGAGCCGGCCGGCGTGGATGAACATGAAGGGCAGGACAGTCATCAGGGTCACGCCGACGTAGCCCAGGACGAAGAGCGGCCATTTGGCCTGCTGCTCCGGCTGGCGCGCGCCGGTCAGGGCGCTGGCGACCGTCACCAGGCCGCCGACCAGCCAGACCATGACGAACAGGCCCAGGATGCCATAGGAGGACTCGAACTTGTTCGTCCCCCGCACCAGAGCCGTCAGAGAACGGGTGATGATGGTCGCGGCAGTGCGGTCGCCAGCCTGATTCGTGATGTAGTCAAAGCTGCACACGATCAAGATGAGCGCGGCGACCAGGGCGAAACCGAGGGCGGTCGCCAGGGCGTCCTGCGCGGGCGCGGCGCCGGCCGGCGCCTCGCGGCGCGCCTTCTTGGCCGGCCGGTTCTCGACCGGCGCGGCCGGCGCCGGCACGGCCGGCCCCAACTGCACCCAATCCATGCCAACCACGACCAGGACGGCCGCCAACGCCCAGAAATGCACGCGCGTCGAGGCCACGGCGATGCCGAAGTGAATTTCCACAAAGTGGGCCACAATGGTGGAGAAGAGGGTGATGAGGAGGAGTTTGCGGCCCAGCGGCTTCTCGTCGGTGGCGCCGGCGGCCGGCAAGAAGCAGGCCAGCGGCACGTAGAACAGGAGGATGGCGATGATGAAGCCGGCCGGCAGGCCCACGCCGGCCAGGTGCAGGCTCCCATCCAGCGCCCAGGGGACGACGACGCCGAGGACGACGCCGGCCGCCCCGATGAGGATGAACCAGAGGCGCTCGCGCGCATTCCGGATCAACCCCAGCCATTTCAGGCCGAAGTAGAAGATGCTGCCAAACAGGAAGATGTAGGTCAAGAAGCCGATGACGCCGGTCATCACCAGCGAGTCAAAGGTCTCGTTGTGCGAGCGGTCCGGCGAGGCATTGCGCGCCTCGTAGTGCGCCAAATCTGGCGGATAGACCTGATTATAGGCCATCCACATCGCTTCGGGGCCATAACCGACCAGGGTGCGGCCCGCGTCGCGCCCCAGCAGGTCTACCGCGCCTTCCCAGATGAGGACGCGCACGCGGCCGGTGCCACTCTCCAATTCCAGCATCTGCCCCAACCGGCCGACGTAGGGGACCTGGCGCAGGGCGGCCAGGGGCGAGTTGGGGATATTGAGCACGCCCAGGAAGATGACGCCGGCCAGAGTCAGGCCCACCCAGGCCATCCAGGCCCATCTGAGGAAGCCGCCGCGCTTACGCAGCGAGATCAATCCCAGCAGGACGAACATGTACAGGCCGGCGAACCAGCCCAGCCAGGGGCCGCGGCTCTGGGTGTAGATGATGCACAGCACTTGCAGGCCCAGGGCCGCGCCGTAGCAGCCGGCCAGGATGGCATGGGCGATGTCGCCGCGTTTCTCATCAAAAAGGATGATGAAGGAGCGTACCAGTCGTTCCACTGTCACGAAGAAGGCCATGATCAGGTACGCCGCGACGAAAATGGCGTTGCCCATGTTCGAGGCGACGCGCGTTTTAGTATCGCCGCCCCAGGGGAGCGGATCGCGGCCGTAGTGCTGCAAGATGCCGTAGATGGCGATGGGCAGGCTGGTGAGAATGATCGTATTGAGGAGCCGATCCAGTTGCTCGCGCCGGCGCAGCGTGGTCAATATCATGAAGAAGATGACAATATAAGAGAAGGTCGAGTAAGCGCCTTGCAGGCGTTGGTAAGACCCCCACAGACTGATGTGCGGCGCAAGAGAAAGGGCGGTGCTGAGGATGTAGGCCGCGACCATCAGCAGCGTCGGCAGCATCAGCGGCGTCTCGCGGATGGATGCCCAGAGCGTCTGCTGCCGGCTCGCCTTCTCGCCGCCCCACGCGCCGGCCAGCGTCTTGGTCAACCAGGCCGCCGCCATCACCAGCGCCAGCGAGCGCACCAGGCTCAGCTTGTCCGGCTCGAAGACGCGATCCGAGTAGACGTTGAAGAACAAGGGGGCCACGACGAGGGCGATCAGCCAGCCGGCCTCCAGGATGCGGTCGCAAAACTCGCTCAACTTGGTCTTCATGGACACCTCAAGACGATGGTAGAACTCCAACCAGAATCTTACTCGATTTATAGCCAAAAGGCAAACACGCGCGTCTTGTATACTGTTTTTGACAATTATTATGACCTCTGCTATACTAATTCCGACAAAAAAGTAGGAATTGAGCCATGAAGTTCTCGACGAAAGAGTGGTATAGCCTGCGCGCGATGGCCGAGCTGGCGCGGAGCTTTGGGCAGGGGCCGGTCTCCCTGGCCGAAGTGAGCCGCGTCGAAGGGTTATCCCTGTCGACCATGGAACAGGTCATCCCACCTTTGCGGAAGGCCGGCCTGGTCGAAAGCCGGCGCGGCGCGTATGGCGGCTACGCCCTGACGCGGCCGCCGGCGCAAATCACCATCGGCGATGTCATCCGCGCCCTGGATGGGGACGTCGTGCAAATCCCCTGCCAGAGCGAGCAACCCGAGGGGCCGTGCGCGCGCGACGGCGCCTGTTCCACCAGCAACGTCTGGATGGAAGTCCGCCGGAGTCTGATCGAGACATTGGACGGGATCACCCTGGCTGACCTACTGGAGCGCGCCGCAGCGGCCGGCCATTGTTCCCTGTTGATCGAAGCCATTCGGGCCGCATAAGACATTCTGCCCCGGCAGCATGAGGAGAGTTCACGCATGAACGCCAGCACTGAACAAGGCATCTATCTGGATCACGCCGCCACCACAGCCGTGGATCCGCGCGTCATTGAAGCGATGTTGCCCTTTTGGACCGAGCGCTACGGCAACCCTTCCAGCATCTACAGTCTGGGACGCGATGCGGCCAAGGCGGTGAATCAGGCCCGCGCGACTATTGCCGGCCTGCTGAATGCCGACCCGCGCGAGATCATCTTCACCAGCGGCGGCTCGGAGAGCGACAACCTGGCGATCCGCGGCGCGGCGCTGGCGCGGCGCGCCGCCGGCAAGGGCCAGCACATCATCACCCTCCCCATCGAGCATCACGCGGTGACGCATACCGTAGAGCAACTGGTCAAGCGCTTCGGCTTCACGTCCACAGAATTGCCAGTGGATGAATGCGGCATGGTCACGGCCGACGAGGTCGCCGGCGCGATGCGCGACGATACGGCGCTCATCAGCATCATGATGGCGAACAATGAAGTCGGCACCATCGAGCCGATTGCGGAAATCGGCGCAGCGGCCCGGGCCAGGGGCATCCCGTTTCACACCGACGCCGTGCAGGCCGGCGGCGCGCTGCCGCTGGACGTGAAGGCGCTCAACGTGGACTTCCTCTCCCTGTCGGCGCACAAATTCTACGGCCCCAAGGGTGTCGGCCTGCTCTACGCCCGCAAGGGCGCGGCCTTCTGGCCGACGCAGACCGGCGGCGCGCAGGAAGCCAACCGCCGCGCCGGCACCGAAAACACGGCCTACATCGTCGGCATGGCCAAGGCCCTGGAGCTGGCCTATGCCGAGATGACCGAGACGAACAAGCGCCTGACGGCGTTGCGCGACCGGCTGATTGGCGGCGTGCTTGGACGCATCCCCGAAGTGGAGCTGACCGGCCACGCCACCAGGCGCCTGGCGAACAATGCCAGCTTCATCGTCCGCTACGTGGAAGGCGAGTCCATGCTGCTCAATCTGGACGCCAAAGGCATCTGGGTCTCGACCGGCTCGGCCTGCACCAGCGCCTCCCTATCGCCTTCGCACGTGCTGACCGCTATGGGCTATGCGCCAGAAGTGGCCCACGGCAGCCTGCGCCTGACCCTGGGCAAAGAGAATACGGCCGAACAGATGGACTACGTGGCCGAGACGCTGGCCGGCATCGTCGCCAAGCTGCGGGTCATGAGTCCGTTGTACAAGCCGGCCGCCAGTTGCGCGACGCCCGCGGCATGATCGGGTCACAGTACCTCTACTTCGTGCGGCATAACGTGACCTGCCGGCTGGCCGGCCAACGCCAGCCCTTGTTGGCCGGCTTCAAGATCACGCATCGCTGCAATTTGCAGTGCGCCGCCTGTCCCTTCTGGCGCCGGCCGGGGAACGACATTCCCTGGGACGCGGCGCTGCAAGCGATGGACACGCTGCGGGACGCCGGGGCGCGCCTGCTCATCTTCGAGGGCGGCGAGCCGTTCCTCTGGCGCGACGGGGAACGCCGGCTCTCCGACCTGGTGCGCGCGGCGAAGGCGCGTTTCTTCACCGTCGGGATCACGACCAACGGGACGCTGCCGCTCGAGACCGAGGCTGACATCGTCTGGGTAAGCGTAGATGGGCTGCGGGAGACGCACAATCGCAATCGGGGGCCGATCTTCGACCGCGTGCTGGCGCATATTCGCGCCTCGCAGCACTCCAAGTTGCTGGTGAACATCACGATCAACCGGCTGAACGTCGAGGAGATGCCGGCGTTGGTGCGCTTTCTGGCCGAGATCGAGCAGATCAAGGGGATCACGATCCAGTTCTTCTATCCCTATGCGGAGAGCGAAGACCTGGGGATCACGCCGGCGCAGCGCAAAGCAGTCCTGGAGCAGTTGATCGAGCTGAAGCGCCAGGGCTACCCGCTGCTGAACTCGGAGCCGGCCTTGCGGGCGCTGCAAGAGAACACCTGGCGCTGCCGCGACTGGCTCGTCGCCGATGCGGATCCCGATGGGGCAATCACCTACGGCTGCTACATCAAGAATCGTGGCGACGTGGACTGCACCCGGTGCGGCTTCGCCGCTCACACCGAGCTTTCATTAGCGTTCGACGCCAATCTGGCCGCGATCAACGCCGGCCGCAAGATCTTCGGGTTCAGGTAGACACCGACTTCGGAAGTCTTGCAGACTTCCGAAGTCTATCACAGAAAGGGATGGCAAACACTCTATGTACAGCGACAAAGTGATGGATCATTTCATGAATCCGCGCAATGTGGGCGTGATTGAAGATGCTGACGCCGTGGGCAAAGAGGGCAACCCGGTCTGCGGCGACCTGATGGAAATGTTCATCAAGGTCAAAGACGGGCGCATCGCCGACATCAAGTTCCGCACCTTCGGCTGCGGAGCGGCCATCGCCACCAGCTCCATCGCCACCGAGATGGCGCTGGGCATGCGCCTGGAAGACGCTGTCAACCTCTCCAAGGCGCAGATCGCCGAGGCGTTGGGCGGCCTGCCGCCGGTGAAGATGCACTGCTCCAACCTGGCATCCGATGCGCTGCGCTCGGCCGTCGCGGATTACTATACCAAGCACCCGGAAGAGAAGCCGGCTTCGATTGACCTGGCCGAGCTGACCAGGCACGACGAGTCGGAGCACGAAGGGGAGACATGCGGCTGACCTTGGCCGCGCCGACCACCGTCGTCGCCATGAGCGGCGGGGTAGATAGCAGCGTCGTCGCCGGCCTGTTGCTGCGCGCCGGCCGGCGGGTCATCGGCGCGACCATGCTCCTCTGGTCGGAGGGCGGGCCGCCGCCGGCCGTGGCGCGCGCCGCCCAGGCGGCGGCGGCCCTGGGCATCCCCCATCACGTCGTAGACCTGCGCGATGCCTTTCGGCAGGAAGTGGTGGACTATCTGCTGGCGGAATATGGCGCCGGCCGCACGCCCAACCCGTGCCTGGCCTGCAACCGGCAGATCAAGTTCGGCCGGCTGCTGGAAGCAGCGCGCGCCCTGGGCGGCGAGGCGTTGGCGACCGGCCACTATGCCCGCAAGGTTTGGGGCAATGGGCATTGGCGGCTGCTGCGCGGCCGCGACCCGCGCAAAGATCAGTCTTACGTCCTGCACAGCCTGACCCAGGCGCAACTGGCGCTGGCCGAATTCCCATTGGGGGAGCATACGAAAGAAGAGACGCGTCAGATGGCCGGCGCGTGGGGGCTGCCGGCCGCCGGCGCGCCCGAAAGCCAGGAGATCTGCTTCATCGCCGACGACGACTACCGGCGCTTTTTGCGCCAGCACGCGCCGGCGCTGGCGCGCCCTGGCCCGATCCTCGACCGCGCCGGCCGGCTCCTGGGCCGCCACGAAGGGCTGGCCTTCTATACCGTCGGGCAGCGTAAGGGGCTGGGGCTGACTACGCCGCAGCCGCTCTATGTGCTGGCGTTGGACGCCGGCCGCGACGCCCTGATTGTGGGGCCGGCCAGCGAGCTGGGCCGGCGCGTCGCGCGGGTGGAAGGCGTCGCTTTCATCGGCGGCGCGTCGCCGGCGCAGCCCTTTCGGGCGACGGCCAAAATTCGCTACAAGGCGGTCGAAGCCGACTGCGTCACGACGTGCGACGCGGGGGGGCGCGCGGAGGTGCTCTTCGATCAGCCGCAGCGCGATATCACGCCCGGCCAGGGGTTGGTCTGGTACGCCGGCGAGGAAGTCCTCGGCGGCGGGATCATTGCGGGAAGCAGCGAGGCATAACGGGAGGCGCTCATGTTGCAAATGCCGGCTATCGTCCTGTCCATCATCCTCGCCACGTTGACTGCCGCCATCGTCTATATCTGGCGGGGGCGCGGCCTGCGCCAGTGGGTCGCCGCCTGGGTCGCCGGCCTGTTCGGCTTCTTCGTCGCGCAGTGGATTGCCGGCGCGCTGAAGTTCCGCTTCCTCCAGATTGGACAGGTGCATCCGGTCGAGGGGATCATCCTGGGGCTGTTGGCCGCTTATGCGGCGCTGCGAGCGGTGCGCCGGGGGTAGGCGGGTCGAGCGCTCAGCTTTCTTCGTATGCTCTCAAGAATTCAGCGCGGGAGATGCCGGCCTGCGTGAGGATTGTTCGTAAGGTCGAGCCTTTTATCCTCGGATGGTTGGGCATCGTCAACGGGGTGCGCGTGCCATCAGGATTCTGGCGCAGCATGGCAATGTGGTTGCCTTCACGCACCACCGCGAACCCCAGCGTTTCCAGCGCCTTGAGCACTTTTCTCAGCGGCGCGTCAGTCGGAAAGTGATCCATCAGACAGCCAGTCTGGTTTCTGCCACGAACGCTTCGAGTACAGGCGTCTGATCTTCCAGGACGGCCGGTCCGAAGGTCTCGACATGAAATGCCAGGGCCGACTTCACATCAGCCAGCGCCTCTTCGTAGGTCTCGCCTTCGCCGACGACAATGCCTTTCAATCCCCCCAGGGGATAGGCCACGTACCCGTCCGCATGTTTCTCCACGATGATCTTCAACTGCTTCAACATAGTCCTGCTCCCCGCCGGCGGCTGCGCCGGCGCTATCCTGCGTCCTCGCAATCTTCGCGGTAGCCGCAATTGCGGCAACGCGCCCGCTCCGACGTTTCGTCGGGGACCGCGCCGCTCGCGATCAGGCCACGCATCTCATCCAGCGAATCCAGCACTTCCTGGCGCAGCGCCGGCGTATACTCGATCTGAAAGGCGCGGTCGGCATAGCGCAGGATGCCGTAATCCGGTTGGCTGTAATTCTCTTCCACCAGCAGACAGTACGCCGCCAGTTGGAGCACGTGAGAACGGCGCGGATAGCGCGGCGACTGCCCCGATTTGACTTCCACCGGGATGAGCTGTTTCCCCTGTTGCACCAGATAGTCCGGCCGGCCGGCCAGACCATAGCGCGCCGCGTGCAGGGGCGCGGGCTGCTCGCCGCGCCCGGTGTCCGAATAGCGCAGGCTGCCGGCTGGCAGGCCGGTGCGCCGGCGGGCGCGGCGGGCCAGAAAGAGCGCCGCCAGGCCGGCCGCCAGGAGCAGCAGCCCCAACGCCAGCAGCCACACGCTCACGCGAGGCTCCGCAGCAGCCACAGAGCCGCCATGATGAGCAGCGTCAATCCGCCGGCGGCCAGCAGGACGTAGGCGGCGATTTGGCCGAGCCGCGCGGCGCGCACACCGCGCCCATGCCGGCGATGCGAAAGCTCGCCATTGGCGAGGGCTTCCAGATTAGTCGGAACGCTCCCCTGCACGCGCGCCAGCCACCAGGCGCGCCGGCAATAGATGAACTGCCCTATCTCGCTGGCTGAGATCGTCCCTGAACGCCGCGCCATCAGCCCTCCTGTGCCTGACGCTCAACGCGCGCCAGCGCGGCCTCCAGCTTCTCCTGCCGGGCGGCCAGCATCAGATCGCCGCGCGTTCGCTCGGTGACGCCGCGCACCATGTCGGTGTTGCGACGAAGTCCATCGGTGATCGCGTCCGGGTAATCCATGATGACCAGGAGGTCGTAAATCTCATCCATGATTTCCAGGAGCTGGCCGGCCCGCTCGATTTGCCCCAGGCGGATGCGATCCACGGTATGCCGGCGCAGCTCGCCGGCGGCTTCGGCCAGGCCATTCAGGAACGTGGCGTGCTCGACGCCCAGATCCTCCGGCTCTGGCAGGGGCAGGCCACGCGCCAGGGCGTAGGTCGTGGCGGCTTCGGCGTATTCTTTCAAGGCGTCCTGGGTGTAGCCGGCGTGATACAGGTCCGGGTAGCCGGTCAGGCCGGCTTTCAGGTCTTCGCCGGCGCGCCGCGCCGTCTGGAGCAGGTCCAGCGCCGTCTCGAATTCCTCGCGATGGACGGCGCGGATGCAGAGCGAGCAGAAGCGGATTAGCTCGCGCGAGCGCGCCAGGGCCTGGTCGCGCGCCTGATTCTTGGCGTTGAAGCTTTGGCGGATGCGCTCACCGATGCGTTCCAGATTGGGAATCGCGGACATGCAGCCTCCTGAATTAGATGCGCCCCTGGTCAGGGCAGCTTTTGGGTGCGATTTTGGCCGGCTCCGTCGGCGTCGTCTTTGCCCAGATTGCCCTGGCCGCCGTCTTTGTCGAGCCACACGGCCGGCGGGGATTTTGGGCGGAAGGGCATGTTCTCTGGGCCGGCGCCGGAAGCCGTCGTCCCGTCGCCAGAGACCTTCTGGTCGTTGGCAGAGCCGGAGGAATGGGCGGTCGAAGCTTTGGCGTCCACCGTATCGGTCGCCGGCGTGGTGTGTTCGTCTTTCTTGCGGCGGAAGGCGAAGATGATCAGCAGCGCCGTCGAGAGTACCGCCGCGCCCACCACCACGACGATGATCCAGAGATTGCCGCCGCTGCCGCCCTGGGGCGCCGGCGTCGGGGTGGGGGTCGGCGTGGAGCGCGCCATGACCGTGGATGGGACGGAAGGCGCGCGCGACTGGGTGTTGACCGTCGGGACCGGGAAGGGCGACCCGGTCGCCGGCGCGCCGGCCGATGCGCCAGCCGGCGGCGAAGCGCCGGCGGCCAACGGGATGGCTGTGGGCGGCGTGCTGCGGCAGATACGCAGCGACACATCGTCCAGGACCAGCGCCGAGTCGCCATTGATGCCGTCATTGTACACATTGAAGTAGAGGCTCAAGGTCTGACCGCGATAGGGGAGCAGATCCTGGCGCTTGGGCGTCCAGGCGCGGCTATTCTCGTGATAGGTGCGCCAGGGGATTGCCATGGTGCTGCTATCGGCCGGCGAGAGATAGACCAACTCCTGGTGATCTTTGCCCGCGGCGACGGTCTCCAGGGACATCAACCAGACCCAATAGGTCAGATCGGCGCTGACCGCATCGGAGGGGATCGTGACATCCTGGCGC
>CAIQJD010000945.1 GCA_903872005.1 uncultured bacterium
CGGCCTCGGTGTGGCTGGCGGCCCTGGAAGCCGGCGAGTTGCAGATCGGCGGCACCATCACTGGCAAAGACCGCGAGCGCGCTGCGGCGAACAAGGACCTGGTCCTCGTCGGCGGGCCTATGGACTCGCTGTGGGGCTGGTCGTACAACCTGAAGAAGACCTATCTCCAGGACAAGCGCGTGCGCCAGGCCATGCTCCACGCGTTGGACGTGCAGGGCATGATCAACACCGTGTGGGGCGCCGAAGCGACGCCCTTCGACCCGAAGAAGTACGACCCGGCCGGCGATCTCTTCCCGGCCGACATGGCGGTCTACCCCTTCGACGTGAAGAAGGCCAAGGCTCTGCTGGCCGACGCCAAGTGGAACCCCAGCCAGAAGCTGGTCCTGGTCACGTATTATACCCGCCCCTCGGACTTGCAGATGTTCCAGGTCTTCCAGCAGATGTGGGCGGACGTGGGCATCCAGGTCGAGATCGTCCCGTTGGACGGGCCGGCGAGCTCGGAGCGCCTCAAGAAGGGCGACTATGACCTGTATTATGCCTCGCAGCAGGGCACGCCGCGCCAGTACGTCACCTGGGCCTGCGACGTGACCGACCCGACGGTCAACACGGCCGGCTACTGCAACAAAGACGTGGATGCCGCGGTCACTGCGGCCAATGTCGAGCCAGATGCGGCCAAGCGCAAGGAACTGTACAACAAGGCCGCTAAGATCATGAACGATGAGCTGCCGGCGACGAACGTCCTGCAGTTCACGCGCGTCATCCCGGCCAACAAGGCCGTCTGCAACTGGCGCTACTACCAGTATGCGGACTGGATTGACTGGAAGCCGGAAACCTGGTACTGGGCGCCGCAGTCCACTACCGGCAAGTAAGCCCGGCATCGTCGCCGCTGCCCGGTGATGTGCATCGCTGACGCGGGCAGAGCGTCAACCTCACAGTTCTCCCTCTTCCCGTACGAGACGGGAGGAGGGAGAACCTGAAGCAGAGAGGTCGCCATGTCACGATACTTGCTTCGCCGGCTGTTGCAGGCGCTGCCCGTGCTCTTCGGGGTCAGCCTCATCACCTTCTTCCTGCTGGAACTGGCGCCGGGCGACGCCGTCACCGCCACCATCGCGGCGCGGCGCATGGAGAATCCCAGCGCCACTACGATGGAAGACGAAGACGCCCTGCGCAAGTTGTATGGCCTCGACGCGCCGGCATACGTGCGCTACGTCAAATGGCTCTCGAACATCTTGCGCGGCAACCTGGGTACCAGTCTGCTGCCGCCTTTCCTGCCCATCGCCACGCGCATTGGCCTGCGCCTGGGACCGACGCTGGAATTGATGGCCACCGCGATCTTGCTCTCGACCTTCCTCGGAATCATCTTGGGAGTCATCTCGGCCATCAAGCAGTACTCGTGGTTCGACTATGTCTCCACGTTCCTCGTCTTCTTCGGCATCTCGGTGCCCAGCTTCTTTGCCGGCCTGGCGGCGGTGTTTTTCATCAGTCTCCGGCTGCACTGGCTGCCGACGTCGGGCTATCAGACCCTGACCAAGGATCTCACGGGACTGGGAGCGTTCCTGGATCACCTGCGCTATCTCGTCCTGCCGGCCGGCATCCTCGCCATCGAGAGCATCGCCAACATCATGCGCTACACGCGCAGCAGCATGTTGGAGGTCCTGCGCGCTGACTACGTGAACGTAGCGCGGGCCAAGGGCCTTAAAGAGAATGTCGTCATGCTGCGCCACGCGCTCCGCAATGCGCTGCTGCCGGTGCTGACAATCATCGGCATGCGTCTCCCCGGCCTGTTCGGCGGCGCGGTGATCATCGAGTCTATCTTTGGTTGGCCGGGCACCGGCACACTCTACATGGAGGGTGTTCAGGCCCATGATTATCCGCTCATCATGGACATGGTCCTGATCTCAGCCGTACTCATCGTCCTGGCCAATTTGATCACGGATATGGCGTACGCGCTGGTTGACCCCCGCGTGCGATACGACTAATAGACGAAAGCTGGGAGAAGCGTCATGGCGCTCGCAGAATCTGGCACTCATCTCATACAGCCGAAGAGAAAGTGGCGCACGTTGCGGCGGTTTCTGCGCCATCGCGCCGCCGTCGTCAGCGCCATCTTCATGGTCATCGTCATCTTGGGAGCTTTCCCGTTTGCCTCCGTCATCGCGCCGCAAGGCCCATTGCGCATAACGTTGA